>JAQSWL010000031.1 GCA_029266655.1 Candidatus Midichloriaceae bacterium
GGATTGCCATGCGCTTTGACAAGCTTGACTCCACTTTCCTCAGCTTCATTGCCTTGGCCCTTATCAAATTATATAAGTTATTTTGTTAACAGTGCCATATGCAAAGAACTCATGGATATTCAATGAAAGGAAAGAAATGCTTTGGAATTCATAATTGAAGTGTGAAAGGTCTCATAAAAGTCTGGAAAAAGCAAAACATAAAAAAGATATGGCCACTTAGGGGTAAATGCAAATGTGCTATATTTCAACCTCTGATTTTTTTCCATGCTGCCAACAATTATTGCTGGTAAGGATACGCCCGGAAATTATATTTAATAACTGTGAGATTTAGATTGTGTTTCCGCGCATCTTTGCGAAATTTTATAAAAAATATATTGACTGCCAATTATTTAACATTGTATCAATAATTTGAGTACACAACCTGAGAGGGTGCTTTTTAATGGAGAAGACTTTATGTTAGAGAATTTATCGAAAAAGCAAATTCAAAAGCTAAAGAGTTTTCATCAAGAGAAAAAACATTTACCTAAGCCGATTAAATATGATGATTTGCAAGTTCGGGAAATAGATGGACTTAACAATAGAAATTCTAAAGCCTCTGATAACAGTGCGCAAATGGGTGCCAATTAAAGGACTTGATTGGGAAATAGATAAGGTAATATCGAATAATATGTTAATGAGGTTAGATATGAAAGAGATGATTAGAAAAGCATTAGAATTAAACCCTGAGATTGATGAGGGATTTAAGCAAATATGCAGACATGACATATCTCAAGTTTTGCTGGGTAATGAACCCATATCCTGGTTAGCAGATTTATATGATGATAAGGTAACAAGCTCAATATTAATATTTGCAATGCAGATGCCTATTTCGGACCCCGCAGATTTAAAAGTAATGCAAGAGATTATTAGAAATTTATCCGCACGAGGGATAGGTATGGATTTTAAAGACCAAGAAGGTAATTTTATAGAGCAGTATGCTATAAAATATTGGGATCAATATGGGGAGCTGTTAATGGAGGAATGCTTGAATCGCAATCACTATGACAAATTTGCAGAAAATAACCACGGAGCGAATGTTGTACATACAGCTGTGTATTATGGGAGAGTCGCTGAATTGCACAACAAGCTTACCACTGATAACCTAGATTTTACTAAAAAGATGAAAAAATTGGGCGACTGTGAATTAACGCCGTTTGATATAGCTGTAGCTATGGAAAGCACGGAATCCATTGAGCAAATTACTAATATACTGGGGATAGTTCCAAAAAGTGATTTATTTGCTCGTAGTATTTTGAGTTTCGCACAACCTAGAAAAGAAATGCAGCATAGCAGTACTGCCATAGGAGACATCGTAACGTCTCCAACTGGAGTATTAATTATAGCAGGTGTTGCTTTTGTAGTTGGTGGCGCTGTAGAGCTTGCGAGGAGGAGCGGTGGGGAATGTACGATATCTTGAGTTCATGTAAATAACGCGAATAATTTATAGGCGCATTTTAAATAGTGCTTTGTAATATAAGGAAAATCTTACATGAAGTGTATTAGCAAACAACGTGGTCGCTGTTTGCATTATTGCTTTTTAACGATTTAAGTTAATCTGTCACACCATATTTATGTGATGACTTATAAGCTAATGCCAGCTTCCGACTTTTGCATGCCTATACACACTTTACAAAATGAGCCAAGATTTTCTATCATAGATTTGCCATAGCCGCTAAAGTATAGAGTGGAAAAAGCAGCAGATGCTAATATAAGCATGGAAGCTACTGGGTAATGTGAGAGAAAGTTAGTGAAATTCCAACTTTTATTAGGTTGTGAATTATTATTTTGATGCAATATGGGAAGTATATCTCCTTGCAAGTTATTTGTTACTGATGTAATCGCTCCTGGGTTTCTTCTTATTGGATCATTAGTGCTACTGAGAGGTATTCCCTTAACAGGGCATACTATTTCTGGTGGTGTTTTATTGTAATAATTTTTTATATTAGTATTAGCGCCATTTTGAGTTAAGAGCTCGTATATTTTCTCATCACCAAATTCCACTGCTATATGTAATGGTGTATCACCACTAGAATTTTGGGCATTAACATCAGCACCATTTTCAATTAAAAGTTTAGATATTTTTTCACAATATGATATAGCTGCCAGATGCAGAGGGCAAGTATAACTTGAAGAATAATAATATTTGTAATTAACGACATCGGCACGGTTATTTTCTTTGAGCTGGACAAGTAGTTGCCTAACCTCTGCTTCATTTTCTTTTATGATTGCCAAACATAACTTTTGACCTAACTCGTTTACTTCTAACATTTATTGCTTTTCCATCTATATTTACGCTTATCATACTGTAAAATGGCAATAAAGTAAATTTTTTATCCAAAAAGTTATTGTGTCAAAGCTATTATTAAGGAATTTGAGCGACTGCGAGAATCCAGAAAAAAGAGATTGGATAGTTACGCTAACTCCTGCGATTATAAGACTTAGGAAGTTAGCCTTTTAATTTACCATATTGCTAAGTTTTTTGAATAAACTGGGTGCCCAAATTATTAATCTCTAGCTTCTGAGAGCTCATACACACTTTACAAAATGAGCCAAGATTTTCTATTATAGATCCGCCATAGTTGCTAAAGTATAGAGTGGAAAAAGCAGCAGATGCTAATATAAGTATGGAAGCTACTGGGTAATTTGAAAGAAAGTTGAGAATATCCCAGTCGGTAGACGGTTGGATATTTCCAGTGGGTTCTTTTTCCTTAAAGTTATCCTTTTCTATAGAGTTGCCATTATCTTGTGTTACTATGGGTGGGGCTTGCATGGATTCTTTACTGATTTCTTGCTTAAAATCTGGGTGTAGTACAGTTACTCCCATTTTCAATAAATTAGCAAGCTTTGTTGAATCTTTCTGTGTATTTGCAACAGCTCGCTTTGCAATCAATAGCAGAGCTACGTCTTCATGGTTGCAGCAGATAGCGCAGTCCAATGGTGTTTCACCGGTGTTATTTTGTGCATTAACATTAACATTATAGCCCATCAATGTCACAACCATTGCTTCGTGTCCATTAGAGGCGGCCCAATGCAAGGGTGTTTCTTCAAGACTATTTCTATCATCAAGGTTAATGCATTCTATAGTGAATGTTTCTCCAGGTGTTCGTCTCTCTTCATTTCTAGCATTGACATTCTTAATGCGCTGGGTAATTAAAAGCTTAGCTATAGTCGTATTACCGCTAGCAGCAGCCCAATGCAAAGGTGTGTCATTAAAAATGTTTCGTACCAGAGGGTTAGCGCCATTATCAAGTAATATTTTAACTATCTTCTCTAGATTTGTAATTCTGTTTGTGTCTGCATTCTTAGGGTTATTAGATACAATATTCCATATCTTTTGAGCTGCTAAATGTAAAACTGTGTTGCCGTAATTATGCGCGTAATCAATAATAGCGGGGTCAACCTCACCATCAAAGAAACTTTTAACATCTTCTACATTTCCTTCTACAATTGCTTTCCATAGCACTTTAGCTTGTGCTTCTCTCATATCATTGCCTTAGATCTAAATTTTGAATAATTATATCACAAAGCGCATAGTAAAATAAAGCTTTTTAGTTAAAAATGCTTTTATATGAATTGGATGCATTAATTTAGCTAAGCCTAAAACGGAGAAATAGCATCCAGTATTTGTTTACCATATCTAGGTTGTTGATAATCCGAGATATTGCCTCTGCCGCCATATGTTACCCTGGCTTCGGCGATTTGATCTAGAGTTACAGCGTTAGAAGAATTAATATCTTCCGGGCGCACAATGCCTTCGATAGTTATTTCCCTAACTTCTGTATTAATCTTAATCTCTTGAGTGCCTTTAATTACTAGATTGTTACTTGGCAAAATTTTTATTACAGTTGCCGCAAATGTTGTGTTTATGGTTTCTTTGCGATCAATTTTCCCAAGGCCAGAATTAGCGTCAGCTGAATTAATTCCAACTAATTTAGCTGGATTAGTAGTTTCTGGTAAAACTTTTCCTATTTGTGACTCTGCTCCAAGGAAATTTGGAATCCCCAAATTGGTTGTATCATTGCGACTAGTTTGGGTTTGGTTATCCATCTTAGCTTTGTCTTGAATGGTTATTATTACCTTTAATATATCGCCTACCGATCTAGCACGCTGATCGCGGAAAAAGGTTCTGGAGCCTGGCCTCCACAATGAGTTGGAAGTTTTATAACCATTATCTTGTTCATTGTTAATTCTATCTATAGGGTCGGTTAAGCCTTTAGCTGCATAGGTATCATATATTTCTTCTTCATAGGTATTAACTTTTTTGAATTCTGGGCTCCTTCCAACTCTGTCAAGACGGTCACTAATATTACAAGCAGATAAATTTATTAATAATAATATACCCAAAACTCTTCTCATCTTGCTCCGATTATAACGGTTTCTTCATTAAAAACTTGAGCCATAACAGACTTATTGCTATCTATATTTCGCACCTTAATAAAGCTGTTTAAAGCCCCAGATTCAAGGGCTATAGCGCGACTTTCTATCTGCAAACTTTTGTTGCTATAAATCATCTTCACTTCTTTTCCTTTAGCTATTATGTCCGGTTTAGTTACATCGTTTATATTAATAAATTTTTTAGCATGTATTCTCCTTTTCGCAATAGTGTCCGTAAGTTGATCTTCTGAAGTAATTATGTTTTTACCAGCTTTTGATTTCGCTACTTTGATGAGAGTAAGAAAATTAGGATCTATTTTTTCACCGCTTTCTAAAGTTTTTTCTAACGAGGGCACCATAATAGCTTCCTCAAATCTTGCTTTTATAGTTTGTGTAGAGCCATCATTATCTTTAAAGGTAATAATTAGTCTACCAGGTGCTTCTGTATATCTGTATTCTATAAACTCAGATTTTTCTAATCTGTTATTCGGCATAATTAAGATAACATTATCTAGACCATTATCATGAGCTATTTTTGCTTCTATGTCTTCACGCACAGATGCGGCATTACAATTGCTCGAATATAAAAAAAGCATTAATAATATAATCCATTTCATCTAAGCCTTTGTATCTATCATTGTTTTCAATATATGCTCTGAGGTTTGTACCACTTTTGAATTAAATTCAAAAGCCCTTTGTGCTTTTATTAGCTCACCAACTTCTAGTATTGAATTTACATTTGAGGCTTCTGTAAAGAATTGTTTAATTAGCCCAAATCCATTATCTCCAGCAATACCGGTCATTGCAGCTCCAGATCCAGCAGTTTCAGTATATAAATTGCCGCCAATTGCAGAAAGGCCAGATGCGTTAGGGAATCTTGCTAATTCAAATTGTCCTACTTCTTGTAATATTCCATCAACTTCAACTTGGACCCTTCCATTGGGAGTTATAGTTAATTTAGTATAACCATCTGGTAATGTAATGCCTGGAGCTATAACATAGCCTTCACTGGTTACAAATTGACCAGTTGAATCTAATTGTAAATTACCATCTCTAGTATAAGAGGTGGTGCCATCTGGCATGGCAACCTGTAAGAATCCAGAGCCATCAAATGCTATATTAGTAGCGACCCCTGGTGTGCTAATAAGATCACCTTGTGTAAAAGATTTGTACAAAGACCCCAAAGTTGCTCCAAGACCAAACTGTATACCGGATGGTAATGAATTTCCTGCATCTGAAGTTTTTGCCCCAGAGATGCTCTGATCTTGATAAATCAAATCTTTAAAAGCCGTAAGACCACGCTTAAATGAAGTGGTATTTAAGTTTGCTATATTGTTTGATATATTATCTATATTGTGCTGCTGTGCCGACATTCCCGTTGCAGCAACCATTAATGATCTAATCATAATTTACCTAGCCTCCCACTTTTGCATAAGCTTTAAAAGAGTTACGTTGCATAATGTATGTTTCGTTTATGAAATTTGTTGTTTCAGAAACTTCTTTTTGAATTTGAGCAAGCAATGCAATTTCAGAGATGGCATTTACATTGGACTCTTCAAGCATTCCTTGTACTACTCGTGAATTAGTGGCCTCTTGAACATTTGCTTGAGAAGTAAATAATCCATTGCCAAGTTTTCTCATTGATTTTAAATCCTCAAATTCCACTACTCCTATTTGCCCACGATTTGCATTGCCAACAAAAACATTGCCGTTATCGCCAATGATTGGATCCTTATCACCTTCTTCAAAAATGATTTCTTGTCCATCTTCAGAAAGAACGCTATAGCCTTCACTAGTTACCAAAGCACCATCACGATTGATGTTGAAGTGCCCAGCTCTTGTATACCTAGTGCCAAGAGGGGTTTGAACTATAAAGAACCCGGGTCCAGATATAGCAACATCTAACGCTCGCAAGGTCGATTTCATCGCCCCTTCGGTAAATTTTATTACACTTTCTGGGGAGGAGGTCATAGAGGTTTTATCAAGAACATCTTTATGTATGTATTGCTTAAACTTTAAGCTATCTGCTTTAAACCCGGTAGTATTAACATTTGCCACATTGTTACTTAGTACTTCCAAATTATGCACAGAGGTCATCTGCTTGCTGGCTAGCACATATGATATATTATCCATTTTCCCCATTTTTCTTTAGCGTGCCATCTAATATGCAAGTTCCGTGCCAAGATGGAAATACTTGAATACTGTAAGTTGATACTTTGCGGATCACCCTTAAAAAAGCTGGATAGAATGTTTAATTTATGCATTAATGAATGGTAAGTAATGTTATTTAAAATAGTATGTTATCCTCAAAAGAGCGCGCGAATTATGAAGAAGAAAATAGTTTACCTTCTTCTTTTACCACTCCGAATTTATTATTAAACTCTCTCGCTACTGAAAATAAAGAATCCATAGTAAAGTTTATCGAGCAAAACGTAGGACAGCTAGAACGCTGGTACCCATGGATTATAAAAAAAGCTGAATCTTCTGACCCAGAGGCAATATTAAACATGTTTTTAAAAGAAGCAGAGGAAGGGAAGTCTCATCATTTTTCCGTATATAGTAATGATACTTTCATTGGCATGATCTCGCTTTGCAATTTAAAAGGTGATGAAACATCTGCCTCGCTAGTATATTGGCTTGATAAATCTATAGATAAATTTTTTGACAAGCTTTTCATTGAGGCGCTAAGAGCTTTATCGCAATTGGCATTTTATAAGCTTTCTATTTTAAAATTAGTTGTTCCTTGTGTTGCTGGCAATTTTTTCGGTGAGGTTATGGCTAAAGAAATGCGCTTTAAACTTAAGCGCATAGATTTAATTTCTAATAAGTCAGTAAAAATATATGAATTAGATGGCTTTGAGTTTTTTAGTTTTAATAAATTTTAATTATACTTTAAAGCTGTGTTTTAAAAGGTCTTGTCGCTATATTGATTTTTCTGTAGTATACATTACAAAAATTATAAGTCTAAGGCTGTTTTAGGATGCTAAACTCCATTGCTATTAAAGATTTTTTACTGATTGATGATATCGAGATTTCTTTTAAAAACTCATTTACAGTAATTACAGGTGAAACTGGAGCTGGTAAATCTATAATAATTCAAGCATTGATGATAGCTCTTGGCGATAAGGTATCTAATAAAAAATTGATAAGACCAGGCGCTAAAAATGCAATTATTACTGCTAATTTTGATATAGCTGGTTATAAGTCGGTACTAGAAGTTTTAAGCAATTTAGGAATTGAAACTGAGGATGAGATAATCGTAAGAAGGGTAATATATCAGGATGGTAAATCCAAAGCCTACATCAATGATATTCCTGTTAATATAAGCTCTTTAGCGCAGCTAAAAGATGTTATGTTAGAAGTGTGCGGGCAGCATTCAAGTAGAAGTTTGCTTGAAAAGAGTAATCATTTAAAGCTATTAGATGAATATGCTGGTTGCACAGAAAAAGTTCGTAATTTAGCTGCCTTATATACTAATTTAAAAAATAAGTCGCTTGAGTTAGCCGCTTTACAAAAGAAGAAAGAGGTAAGCGATATTGAAAGAGATTTTTTAAATAGCACTATAAAAGAATTAGAGAATGCTAATGTTCATCCAAATGAAGAAGATGATTTAATAGAAAAGCGCAAATCTATGGCTGATAGGCATAAATTATCTGAGATATTAATTAAAACTAATCAGAAGATTACATCATTAAATCTCGAATCTCAGCTTTATAATTTGCAAAAAGATTTAGAAAGAGGTGGGGAAATATTTGAAAAGGCTACAACTGCACTTAAAAATGCTATGTCTGAGGTTAAAGAATTTGAAGCTCAAATAGAGGAGTTAGCGAGCTTATTCTCCAATGATTTTGATATGGAAAAGCTAGAAAGTAGGTTGTTTAAGATACGTAGTATTGCTAGAAAATATGGTGTTGTATCTTCAGAAATAAGCAGCTTTTTAGAAGCTAAGAAAGCTGAGTTAAATGAAATTGATAACTTAGAATATCTTATCAAAAAAGCAGAAGGTGAGGTTAGGGGAGCTAAAGACTCTTACCTAAATTTAGCGCAAGAGGTAACCGAAATAAGACGCAAAGCTGCACTGCTGCTTGAAGATAAAATAGAAGCACATCTTGCAGATTTAAAGATGGAGAAAGTTGAGATACTAATAGATGTGCAGAGCACTGATAACCCAGACGAATGGACTTCTACTGGCATAGATAAAATTTCATTTATGGTGCGTACAAATAAAGGTATGGATTTTGGTGATATTGCAAAAAGCGCATCTGGTGGAGAGTTATCTAGAATAATGCTTTCAGTTAAGCTGGCGCTTTCCGAAAAAAATTCTGCTGAGATAATAATTTTTGATGAAATTGATACGGGAATAAGTGGTTCTGTTTCTAGTGCAGTTGGGAAAAAGCTACATTTATTAGCCGCGTCATCGCAAGTAATAGCGATAACTCATCAGCCTCAGGTTGCAGCTTTTGGGCAAAATCATATTCATGTTGCTAAATTTTCTAATGATAATGCTACTTCTGTGAAGATTGATGTGCTTAATCAAGAACAGCAGTTAAATGAGATAGCGCGGATGATTTCTGGTGAAAAGATAACGCAGGCATCACTAGAAGCGGCTGTTTCTTTGTTTAAGGAAGCAAATGCCCAAGCGATATAAACTGGTGGTGGAATATGATGGCACGCATTTTGCCGGTTGGCAAAGGCAGGAGCATGGGCTTGGCGTGCAGGCAGTGGTTGAAAAGGCGCTTGAAATTATAACTAAATACCCGATTAGAATATATGCGGCAGGCAGAACAGATGCTGGTGTGCATGCGACTCACCAGGTGATTCATTTTGAAACTAGCGCAGAATTGAAATTACAAAGCTTGCCAACTTCATTGAATTTTTTCATGCGGCCACACCACATTGTAATCGTAAGTGCAGAAGAGGTTGATGGTAATTTTCATGCAAGATTTAGCGCTGTTTATCGTAGTTATGTTTATAAAATATTAAATAGGCAGAATCCTTCAGTACTACTTGCGGATAGGGCTTGGCATGTTATGCGTAAACTTAATGTAGAGGCCATGCATGAAGCGGCACAGATACTAGTTGGTAAACATGATTTTTCAAGCTTTAGATCAAGTAGGTGCCAATCTCATTCTCCGGTAAAAACCATAACTTCTATTGATGTAATAGGGAAGGGGGAGATGATAGAGATACATATTACCGCACCATCTTTTTTACATAATCAGGTTAGGATCATTGCGGGCGCACTTAAAAAAGTTGGTGATGGTAGCTGGGATAGGGAGAATTTGGCAAATGTATTGGCGGCTAAAGATCGAACAAAATCCGCTCCTACAGCGCCTGCATGCGGCCTATATTTGTGCGATGTGGGCTATTCTTTCTAATACCAACTCCCGAAATAAATTGAGCATTAACGCTAATCTTTTTGCAAAGTTACTTGGTAAAAAATTGATGAATATATAGAATATTCAACTGCTTGCTTAATTGGCAGTTATTGCGTTAATAGGTCATGGATCAAATAGGAGTATTTAAAATTTAATAAAATAAGCTCTTTTTATTTAATATCGTTATAATAAATTTGATCTGTTAATAATTTTGCATTATTGTGCAAAATAGGTGGGATCTAATATAGGATTAAAATGAGAGCGAGTAAGAATGAAACGAGAGCGAGTAACAATGAAACAAAAGCTTTGTTGTTTAACGCTATTAAAGAAAGCAACTACGAGCAAGTTAGAAACCTTCTAGAGGGTGGGGTTGATGTTAATTTAACATTTGGAGGTAAGCAGCTGCAGCTAGTAACACCTCTGCATTATGTTTGTAGGTTTCTCGACATCCAAATGATAAAGCTATTACTAGAATACAAAGCCAATCCAAATTTAAAAGACTGCAACGGTAAGGTCTCTTTGCATTATGCAATTATAAATGGAGATATAGAGGCTATAGAGCTTCTTTTAAATAATGGTGCTGATCCTAATTTACCCTGTAATAGCAAAACTATAATCCATTCTAAGGGAACCGAATTCTTACGTCCTGAGGGTCTCAAAAGAACCCCTTTGCACTATGCAATTATAAGCGGGGATATAAAGACTGTAGAGCTTCTTTTAAATAATGGCGCTGATCTTAATTTGCCTGATAATAATAAAATATCTCCATTGCACTTTGCAGTTAAGGGGAACAATAAAGATATTGTTGCGCTGCTTTTGATTAAAGGTGCCAGTCCTAATGTGCGCTGTAATGATAAGATTATTCTATATTCTAACAAAAAAGAATTTTCACGAGACATTAGCATGGAAACAACTCCATTGCATATTGCACTTAAGGAAAACAATAAAGCTCTTGTTGAACTTCTTTTAAATAATGGTGCTGACCCTAATTGGGGAAATAGAAAGGGAGAGAGTCCATTATGTATTGCAGCTAGTAATAACGATAAAGCTCTTGTAGAGCTCCTTTTAAACAAAGGTGCTGACCCTAATGGGCAAAATAGAAAGGAAGAGACTCCATTGCATATTGCGCTTAAGGAAAACAATAAAGCTCTTGTTGAACTTCTTTTAAATAATGGTGCTGACCCTAATGGGGGAGATAGAGATTTAGATCTTCTATACCCTCCATTATGTATTGCAGTTGGTAATAACGATCAAGATCTTGTTGAACTACTTTTAAGTAAAGGCGCTGATCCTAATCCATACAGCGTTAGTATGACCATGACCCCATTACAGCTTGCAGTTGATAATAACAATAAAGATCTTGTAGAGCTCTTTTTAAATAAAGGCGCTGATCCTAATGAAAGTTCAGATAGGGGGGCACATCAGCCCCCATTGCATTTTGCAATTTCGAATGGTAATAAAGAGATTATGGAGCTTTTATTAGAATATGGTGCTGATCCTGATTTAATATATGATAATTGTTATAGTGATTATTATGATGATTGGTATAACGATTATGATGATTATTATTATGATAGCGATAATGATAATCATAATCATAATCATAATAATCATGATGATGACCACAAGTATAATTATACGACCCTATTACATTCGGCTGCTTGCAATGGGAATAAAGAAGCTGTAGAGCTGCTGCTAAAATATGGTGCTAATCCTAATGTGCAAAATAAGAAAGGCGAAACCCCATTGCATTCTGTGATTCCCGATCTTCTTAAGCCATTAAATAAAGAGGCTAGTCATAACATACAAGATAGTGATGATGAAATTATCCATTTTAAAGGTAGGCCATATATATTGATCAATAGGATCGGAATTGCTGAGCTTCTATTAAATGAAGGTGCTAATCCTAATGTGCAAAATAAGAAAGGCGAAACCCCATTGCATATAGTGGTTGGAGAAGAAGAAGAGAATATTAAGTTTTTATTAGAGAAAAATGCAGATCCTAATTTGAAAGATAAAAAAGGCAATGTCCCTTTGCATTATGCAGTTGACGCCAAAAGCAATGAGCACGTTGAGCTCCTTTTAAAATATGGCGCTAATCCTAATAAGTTACGGTTTATGCCTGATGACTTACAACTTAAGGAATTACTAAATAGACCTTCTCCTAATATGTTTAGCCTCTTCCCAGATGCAAAGTCTTGCATACATATTGAGTTTAAAATTGAATCTCTAATTAAAACCCTAGGAATATTACCGCTTATCAATACAATTACCTTTGCTTTCCCTATAGAGACAAAGTGCTTGATTGGCAGTTATTGCATTAATACCTCTTTTGAAACTTGCGCTAAAATTGCTGATGAGTATCAAAAGTTAAAACCAGAAATTATCTCATTTGAGGATAAAATTAAACAGATCTATAAGATATTGGAAACTTCAGTGCAAGAAGAGCAAATAGTTGGTCCCTCAGTCAAAAGTGTTGGAAGGTACGTAAGATGGTGAGTTGAGCAAATAAAGATGTGGTAAAATCCATAAGAAAATGGTATTATTGGGGCATAAAGCTTATGGATTTTACCACATCTTTATTTGCTCTTAATCCCTTATGTTATCTGCTTTTCAGGACTTTTGACGGAGAGACTAGTTGGCCGAGAAAAGTAGGCTGCAATTTGAAGGCAGATTTTTATCTATATCTTTCCTAATTCCATCTACTATTTTCATTTACCTTGCTAGCTTGGTGTATGCTACTGAAAGGGGGTGCTAATTGTTGCTCCTTTCCAATCAGCCATTCGAAAAATTCCATGCCGTGACGAGCTGATATACCTAAATTATAGCTACTTAAAGTACAGTTATTAGTTCCTACTTCTTGTACCAAATGGTATGGCCAGATATTAACCTGATTTAACGCTTCCTCAGGAAGATCTTTAAACTTTATGCTGTTATCATAAATATGTTTTTCCCTAAAATTGTCATCAACGCTTAAACAGAATAAGTCCTTAATATAAGACACTAAAGATTCATTATTACCTTTTAACTGAAATATATTAGAGCAGAATGGTTTAACCTTTAATAATATTTTTTGCTCTTTTATTACTTCCTGCTCTGTTTCTAATATTATATTGAACTTATTTTCCACAATTTGAGTTAATACATAAGGGGAGCGCTCGTGCTGAAGAGAATTGTTGAAGAAAAGGTATCTATTATCTATTCTTACCAATATAGTATCATCTTCTAATTTATGTAACGCAGCATATATACAATGTCCTGATCCCAACTTCGAAGCAAGGACGATGAATTCTTTCCCTTTTTCTAATTTGTTCAAACATTCTGTTATAGCTTTGGCATATGTAAGCTCAATCTGATCTTCAAGTTTTATTAAATTTTGGTTAAAGCTAAATTTTATTAAAAAAGACATTGCTTTACAGAAAATCCAAGTTTGGATTAGAACTTTAATTTCACTTAATAATGCTTTTTTGGTTTCCTCAAAGTTAAGGAATTCACCTGTAGATAATTTTGGTAGAGAATTTATTTCTCCAGCGCAAAGTTTCACATGTAGCGTAAGATAAGTATGAAGCCTCATAAGTAATGCTTCTTCAGCAGGGCTTCCTTGTGGTTTTAATTCTTCTGTGCCATCTCTTACTATAAGCTTTGAATTACTTAGATACATGAGATATTCGTCACAAAGACTGCTATCTTTCATCCAATCTCTTCCTTCTCCAGTAATCAGAATTGACAACCGTTCAAATACTCGGTCTTTGTCTATTACTGATCTTTGCAATTTATAATCATCTATTGCAAACCTTAATATTTTTTCAATTAAGCTCTCATTTACAAAACAGCTCTGTCGGACCATACGGAGCATAAGGGAGTTAATTCTTAATAAAAACGCTTTATTAAGATGGTTTTGTTTAATAAGTGCCATCATCTTAAATACGGCCCCTCCGATATTAACATCGGCTTTGTTTTCAACTAGGTATTCTATCACCTCCCAATGCTTGTCTGTGGTGGCGTTTTTAATCGCAAGTATCAGTGGTGTATCACAATCTTGATTATCAAAATGATTTATATCTATGATCTTTTGCCCAACAAATTCTATAACCGCATCTAAATTACCATCACGAGCTGCTTTGTGTAAGGAGGTTAACCCAAGAGGTCTATTAGTTCTTATTCTGCGCGTTAGGTCTAATCTTTCTTCTGCACTTATTATGCTAAGTCTGCTGCCGCTTAGATATTGATCCAACATGGCTGTAGATATCTTGGCTCTTTCATAAGTTTTACGCATAATACCCAAAACTGTTTTAGTCTCATTTTCATTTTTAGTGAGCCTCTTATCTCCCTGCATAATTAAATCGTTATACAAAGTTAAGAGCACAGTAGGGTCTTTATAAATAAAGGTTATATTTTCAAGTGGGGCAAGCCAAGTTTGGCGACTTGAAAAGCTGTAAAGACTTATAGTTAAAGCGAGATTCAATACTCCATTCGAGCTCCAAGCCATAATTTTAATAATATTGTTTTGGGATTTACTACAGATTGCCTTAAATATATCCTCATCCTTGCCTCCACTAAGAGCAATTTCATCTAGCTCTTTAGTAAGTAAAGGAAAAAGATTTGAAGTTTTTTTGTTAACAACTGTGCGAACAGTGTTAGCGCTTCCTATAACAGCTCCTGATATAATACCAGTAACGCCAATTCCTACTATGGCAGTAGTGGCCATAACAGGTATTTCTGCCTTATAATGGGGAGACCCAGCAAAGACACGGCCAAAAAAAACGCTGAGGGGAATAATGCTAGTAAGACTAAAAAGAAATGATTTACGGCAAATATATCCACCGTTCGAATAAAAAAGTTCTTTCATATTTCTTTCTATTGCTCTCAATAGCTCGGGGTCTCGAAGATTGATTGGAGTAACTTGCAAATCTTTGTTTGAGAGAATTTTAGTATATCTTTCTTTCAGTATGCCCTTAATATTTGGATCTATTTTTGGAGCTTTGTATATTCGTATTATTGCATTTTCTCTATTAGGTAAGAGATTTTGATGAAACTCATTTACTAGTGGATTTAATACTATATTTAAATTTTCTGGTTTTTTATTGGAATTATATCCTAGGGTTAATAATGCTTCTGCTGCATAAAGTTTTACTCCTGGGTAATCATGGCTTTCCAATATTATATTTTCAAGCTTAGATTCTACGTTTTCATTTATTATCCCTAGCTCTATTATACCATTAATGGCATCTAACATCTTTTTAGGCGGAGCTTTGCTATCTATTACTTTTATTAATTCAGAAAGCACATGGTTGGTGTCAGCAAGTATTTCCTTTAACTCCTTCAAAGTTTTAGGGTGATGTTCAAGAGGCGGGCACTCTTCTAGAAACTTACGTCTAAGAGCCTCATGTCTAATACCTAACAATTCTCGTGGTTCATTTTCAAATTCATCCCAAAATTGAAGCAATGGGAGATAATCGTCTACTTTGCTACAGCGTGTATATAGTATGCCAACTATGGAAATCCACATCATTTCATAATATGGAACATATTTATATCTTCTAAGTTTATTTACGGAAGTTTCAAATTCCTCATCCTCCCTAAAATATTCAAAACCTTTAGCCAATTTAAATGCTGCAAAATATTCTTGAAAAGTGTGGTGAATGAAATGTACATCATTATCCCTAGGATTTTTATTAACCGATAAAGCTTTTATAATTCCCATAGCTAAAAGCTCTTCAAATAAGGTGTAAATTTTTAATTCTTTCTCTTTGCTTTCAATAATCTCCTTTACAGTATCTGAGTTAATAATTGATTTTTTACTGGTCATTCCAGTAAATGCTATATCCCCTAGAATTTCCATAAAAATTTTTTGTCTAGCTTCTAGTTGGGGTTTTGATAAATCTTGTAAAAAGATTCCTTTTTCATGCATACACTCGAAAAGTCTTTCAATAATATCTTGATATAACTGGCTCACTGTATAAGCAGGCTGATTAGCCTTGGTGGGATCCCATACAGAGCAAATTAGATCTAAGTTCAATGGGATGTGAGCAATATTTTTTAGCTGTGTATTTGATTCTATAAATTGTAATAATTCATTATGAGTAATTGGATATAATTTTTTAACATAATTTTGTATGTTTTCTTTAGTGAATCCTACGTTTTCTAATTCTCTATCAAATTTAGCTAACCTCTTATTTAGATTAATTACTATAGGGCGAGAAGTTAGGATAACATAATAGCGAGGACTTGATAAAATTGCGGCTAATAATTTTTCTAGTTCTCTAGTCATTGAATGTGCAATTTCGTCATAGCCATCTAAAATTATTAATATTTTCCCACGATTTTGCTCAGAGAATAGATAATTCCGGGTCTCTCTAGTGCTAGGCTTGTCGTCACCGAATCCTCTTAAGCATTTATTCCTTACAATCTCAGCAAGATAATCACCTTCGTCAGCTTTTGCTTCAACATCCAAAATATCCCTTAAGGGCAACCATATAATTGCATTAAATTTATTCTGCCAAAGTTGATCTTCTTTCCATTTTACAGCTAGGTATTGGCACAAGGTACTTTTTCCAACACCAGCTCGTCCATAAATAGCTATTGTTCTAGTTGTTTTACTAACAGAATTGGGATTAAAAATCTTTTCAACATCTATATCTTCCTGCTGCTCAAGTTCATCCTCTCCATAAAGTGAGGCATAGCTTTGAAGCTGGAATTCACGCTGTCCTTGTGAAGGACTTACCTCTACTGCATTTTGGTTGGCAAATTGTGTTTCTTTATTTTTATAACTCTTTCTTGTAACTATTTTGAGATTAATGTAAGTATTGAGGACGGAATCAGATATTTGAGATATCATACTCCTGATATCACTTAGTTCTGTATATCTTTCTTTAAATAGAGACGGAAAATCTATAAGCCGCCCCTTCCTTTCGTAATTATCAAACATAATGATTTAATCCTGTTTTGATATTATAACAAATCTCATAAATAAATTGAGATAGTAAAGCCAGATTTTGGCAAAGTGCGAAGGGAAAAAATAATTGAATATTTTACATATTCATCAATTTTTTACCAAGTGAATCTGCCAAAAGATGCGCTTTAATGCACTATTTATTTTGAGATTTGGTATTACATTACACTACACCAAGAACCTGTTTGTACCTCTGCAGGTTTTACAAAATCAGAGTCTAATTTGGAAGCTATTTGTGTAATTAATAGTTTAGTATTAACATCGATTTTACATAACTGTTCTGCTTTATAAGGATATTCTCTAATAATAAAGTCTGGATAATTATTGCGGTAATATTCTGTGAACTTGGCATATTCGTTTGCATTTAAAAATGATAAGTTAAATCGTGTAGTATAATCCTCATTTCTGCAATAAGAAGCTTTTTTCTGGGATGTAAATATTCCTGCTTGCCCCACCAATCTACGTTCAACTGCATCTCCACTAAAGACTTCTTCATAATTTACATTGAGTTTAGAGCTTAATTCTTTCATTAAGTTGGTATGGCTATTCTTTTTGTATTCTGCCAAATCTGGTGCAATTTGTTCGTATAAAATTTTGGGGTCAAAAATTACCTCAGCCTTATAATTATTAAAACCTCCATCTTTAATAATTGAGCCTGCATATTTGTTTCTATAATAGAAAGTAAATAACTGGTGTTCTTCAGCAGATGAAAAATTTAGGCAAAGGCGTAAATTCCAATTGGCTGCATTTTTGTTATCTTTATCAAAACTTGCGCCATCTTGATCTGTGTATATATCAGCAAGTGCTACTAAGGTTTGTTCAACTATATTTTTATGCCACATCTCTTTGCGTGAAATTGAAAAGCTTGTTGCCAAATTTTCAAGTAATTCATTATAGTAATCAATATCAACTACTGCTTGTGCTCCTTCAGATGCGTCATCGTTACTAGAGGACTTTGAGCTATTATATTCTTCTATTAAATTTTTTATATTAAGGTTCGGTAAAAAAATAGGTTCCATAGGTTGCCTAGTAATAGGGCTATCATGACGTTTTTCAACCCACTCTGTTATTTTCTCTCGCTCATATGTTATCCCATCTTGTGCCATGACGGGGTCTCTCATAATTTCCTGAGTAATAGGGCAAATTAAATTATCCTCACTGATCCTTACTCTAGGTGATTGTTGTTCTTCTGAACGGCGCATAGGTACCCCCTTATAAGTTACACTTATGTTTATACGAAGCTTAATGCGCTAATTAATAACGCAGAGCTTTTGTGAAAATTATTAAATTACACCCTTAGATTGCAATCAAGAATATTTTTATTAAAATTAGTGGAATTATTTTTACAGATAAAAGACATTATTTTTTGTTTAATTATTTGATATAAAGATAATATATTTGCTTTTTAATAATATATTGATTCTTTTCGTTGGTTTATTTCTTGTGTGGATATGCAACTTAAGGTGGGGGTTGATATTAGATCTCTTCGGAAACTCTACTTCTACTGCAGGTTGCGACGTTGCTTCGGTGCTCAGATCCTCATGTATATTTAATACACTCCGGTCTTCCGCTCCGCGGGCTCCTTGCACCCTGCTACCAGAAGCGAGTTTCCGAAGAGATCTATTGTATATACCCCGTTAATTTGAAAAATTGGGGCATCGCAGCTAATACTAAATCTTAAAATAAATAGAGCATTAAAGCTCATCTTTTGGTAAATTTGCTTGGTAAAAAATTGGTGAATATGTAAAATATTCAACTGCTTTTTTCCCTAGCACTTTGCCAAAATCTGGCATTACTATCTCAATTTATTTTGAGATTTAGTATAACTAGTGCAGACTCTAACTTTTCTTCCTTATATCACTTCCGCAAAATAAATTGATGGATGCAGGAAAATGTTAGGTTTTATGGGGGTAGTAATATTATAACCTCAGCCCGGCATAAGGAATTAAAAAAGAAGACGTGAACTTACTGCCTCTATTATAAAATAAATTGCCTCCCAGTAGTGATATTATTGCAGCTGTTTCAACAATACTTAGGCAAAAAAGCTCTGCCGTGGGGACAAAAAATTTATAAATGCAGGCGCATAGTGTCTACTATAGTCAAAGTGGTATAAAAAAGGCATATTAATTTGAATCAATCTAAGACTTGTGTACATGAGCTAAAAACCCTAAAAAGCCTTGCGACGCCTGACGTCGCTTGCGCGCCGCCACCCCCAACGGCGTTGCAATTCTTTATAGAAGTTTCATACCTTTTTTATATTGCTTTAGCTATATATTTCAAGTTTTCACATCAAACCATAAAAGCAATGATTGAGTTTTGGTATTATTTATGGAAATGGTATTATGCATATCTATTGCTTTAAGCTAGAGGCAACTTCTTTGGGGGTATAGTTCTCATCGTGCTTAGCAAGAAGCTCGTTGGCTTCGAAGTAATTTTGGGTTTTTAAGGCGCCGAGTGCAACCGTGCCCTGCTTTTCTTTAAACAAGTTAGGTAGTATGCCATTGTAATGAACGATAAGTTCGTTTTGATTGTCTGTTATAGTAAATTCTATTTCTGAACTACCATTTATCTTTTTAATTGATCCAATTTTAACAAGCCCGCCGACTCTAATAATTTTGCTGCTAGGTGTAATCTTGTGTTCGAGTAAATCTGTGGGGCTATAAAAAAATAAGATATTCTCATTAAAAGTTTTAAGTATAATGCCAACTCCAATAGCAACGCTAGCTAAAATGAGGATCACGAAAACAAAACGTTTTTTCCAGGGTTTCATGGGTTTATTATGCAATATCTTTGGGCTTAATTAACCAGTTTAATGCATATGCTGTTATATACACGATAATACCTGCGAATAATATATCACTTAAAAAGTGCCCGCCTTGGATTACTCTTACTAACCCTATGCTGAGCCCCAATACAAATGAAAGAATTGATAAGGAAGCAGCAACCCAACCACTATATAAAAATGCTAAAGCTATAAACATGTAACCAACAGAAGCATGGCCGGAAGGGAAGGAGCAGTTAGTTTGACATTGATTGGATACCGCTAAAGGACTTTGGAAATTAGCATTTCCACCAAATTGTTCTATTTGATGTGGTCTTGGCCTGCCAAAATTATCCTTAAGAACTGTATGCACTATTAATCCTGGGCCTAATAAACATACGAGAGCTACATATATAACTTCTTTATAGTGTTTAGGATGAAAAGATTTAACTGATAAGAAAGTCTTCGCTACAGATACAAGTGCTCCCAAAACAAATGCTACGCAAATAAATTTTACTGACTTATATATGAAAACAACCCATAGATTGTCACGCATATAAAAACCTTCACCAGGTTTATAAAAAGAGTTGGAGACTTCCAAGTCTAATGCTGGGTCAAAATAGAAAGTGGCAGCAAAAGCCGCCACTAAGATAGCAAGTATTGTTTTATTAAGCATTTACCTTTGCCAACAAAGATCTAGCGCCAGATACTGCGCTTAGAGCGATAGCAACAAGGTATCCGAAGCATGGGTCAACCATTCCAAAGAAAGCACCATGCTCAGCATGTGAATGGTTGCCAGCTATCAAACCAACTACACTTAGCGCAGTTACCGCAAGAGCCAAGACGCCAGATTTACCTCTTAAAGACACCATAGACGCAACAATGAGCGCTAAAGGTAAAAAATGTAGTACTTCAAAAACACACATAAAATAGACCATATTATTAAATTAATAGCAGATTCGATAATTACATCAATTATCCCCCTTATGCAACTATATTTTGTAAGAAAGCACAATAGTTTTCTTTGCGTAAAAGGTGGTTATGTATTATATAATGATCGTGGAATAAATGCGGGGCGGGCTTAAAAATGTCAGATAAATTAAATATGCAGCCAGTTCGAGGTGTGCGCGATATATTTGGCCTTGAAATGGAGCTCTATACAAAAATAGTTAAGTGTGCATATGAAATTGCAGGGCTTAATAATTACTCAGAACTTATGCTTCCTATATTCGAATTCAGTGAAATTTTTCACCGCACTTTAGGGGAATCATCGGACGTTGTTAGTAAAGAAACTTATACATTTTTAGACCGTGATAAAACCAGCATAACTTTGCGCCCTGAATTTACCGCTGGCATGGTGCGCTCGGTTATATCTAATGGCTTAACACAAAGCTTGCCGATCAAATACTTTTCGCATGGTCCAGTATTTAGACATGAAAGACCCCAAAAAGCCAGATATCGTCAGTTTTACCAATTAAATTTTGAGAGCATTGGTGTTGCAGAAGAGTATGCTGATATTGAAATCATCGCGCTTGCTTATGATTTGTTAACAGCATTGGGTTTAAAAGATGTTGTGAGTCTTGAATTATCCTCAATAGGTGATTTAGAAAGTAGGAGTAATTATAAAAATTTGTTGGTTAGTTATTTATCTAAATATGAATCTGAGCTTTCGGAAGATAGTAAAGTGCGTTTGCAGAAAAACCCTTTACGTATTTTAGATTCCAAGGATGAAAGCGATAGAAAAATTCTAACCTCTGCGCCAAAAATTTATGATTCCTTTACTAAGCAAGCTATGGATAGGTTTGAGTCGGTAAAAGATGGATTAAGCAATCTTGGAATAAATTTTATTATAAATCCTAAGATAGTAAGAGGCCTTGATTATTACACTCACACCGTATTTGAATTCACAACTAATAAGTTGGGAGCTAGTGGCAGCGTGATAGCAGGCGGTAGGTATGATGGTTTATTTGAAATGATGGGTGGGCCTCGGGTTCCTGCAATCGGCTTTGGATCTGGGATAGATCGCTTATGCGCACTTTTAATAGGTGATTTTAAATCAACTATAAATAAACTTATTTTTTTAGTGCCGATTGGGGATAAAGCTTTGCTTAAAGCCCCAGAGATAGCAGCAAAATTAAGGAATTTAAAGTTGCGAGTTGACTACGTATACCACCAAAACCCAAGTAAACAAATGCAAAAAGCTAATAAATTAGGCGCTACTCACACCCTTATTTTTGGTGATGAGGAATTATCCATGGATAAGTTTAAACTCAAAAACATGGAAACTGGAGCTGAAAATATTATAACCCTTGAACAAATTATTAACTGTGTCTAAAAAACCTTTCATTATTGCTGTAGATGGTACGAGTGGCTCTGGTAAAGGCACTCTTTCCGTTAGGCTTGCTAAACACTATGGATTTGCAATGCTCGATACTGGGAAGATATATCGGCTAGTGGCATCGGAAGTTTTAAAGGCTGGCATCTCTACATCAGATATTACAGGAATTTTAAATGTAGCTGACAGTTTGGATTTTTCCTCAATTACAGCTAATAATTTGCATACTCAGGAAATTAGTAAATGTGCCTCATACATAGCGGTTTATCCAGAGCTGAGATCCCGCTTAAATCAAATGCAGCGTGACTTTCCAAATAATTTTAAAGGGACGGTGGTAGATGGTAGAGATATAGGTACAGTGATATTTCCAAATGCTCAAATAAAGTTTTTTATAACGGCTTCCATTGAAGTATGTGCAGAGCGTAGATATAAACAGTTGCAAAACGAAGGAAATTTATTATCATATGCAGACGTACTGAGAGACCTAAGAGAGAGGGATGTTCGTGACGCTGAAAGAAAAGTGGCCCCAAGCCATGCTGCATCTGATGCTATTGTAATTGATACCAGCTATTTGGATGCTAACTCGGTTTTAGAACTTGCTATATCCTTATCTCAAAAGCATGTTAATGATTATTTCAACGCTGCTTAATTACCTCAAAATGTATTTTACCATTTCCGCAAAATAAATTTATGGATGCGGGAAGTGGTATTGTTATTAACCTTTAGAAAACTAGGTATCTAGATGAACTCTACACAATCAGCAGCGAGCTTTGAAAATTTCGCTGAACTATTTGAACAATCTATTAAAGAAGAAAAACGGGAAGGAACCGTTGTAAAAGGAAAAATTATCAGAATAACTGATTCTGACGTTATTATTGATGTTGGCCTTAAAAGCGAAGGCAGAATTTCTACTAAAGAATTTACAGATTCAGAAGGCAAACTACCAATCGCTGTTGGCGATTCAGTAGATGTATTTATCGAGAGATTAGAAGATCGTGATGGTAATACACAAATCAGCCGCGAAAAAGCTCTTAAAGAAGAAGCATGGTATAAATTTGAAGATCTTCACCGCCAAAATGCAGTGGTTGAAGGTAAAATTATCGGAAGGGTAAAAGGTGGCTTTGCAGTTGATATAGGCCGCATTATTGCTTTCTTACCTGGTAGCCAAGTGGATATTAGACCTATTAAAGATATAGCTCCACTTATTGAACTTATGCAGCCATTTAAGATCCTTAAAATGGATAGGCATCAAGGTAACGTTGTAGTTTCAAGACGTGCAATTTTAGAAGAGTCTCGTGCAGAAGCAAGGGAAGCTTTACTTTCAAATATTTCCGATGGATCTATCTTGGAAGGTGCTGTTAAAAACATTACAGACTACGGTGCATTTATTGACCTTGGTTCAATCGATGGCTTGCTACATATTACTGATATTTCTTGGAACAAGATTTCGCATCCATCTGAGGTGCTATCTTTAGGCCAGCAAGTTAAAGTAATGGTGATAAAATATAACGAAGAAACTAAGCGTGTTTCTCTTGGTCTTAAACAGCTTGAGAAAAACCCTTGGGAAAACTTTGCTGATAAATATCAAACTGGCGTTAGAGTTCAGGGTACAGTTACTACTGTTACAGACTACGGCGCATTTGTTGAAATTGAGCCAGGCGTAGAAGGTTTAGTATACCATACAGAAATAAGCTGGAATGCTAAAAATGTTCACCCACGCAAGCTATTAAAGACCGGTGATAAAGTAGAAGTAATGATACTTGAGCTTGATATTTCTAAGCACAAAATTAGCTTAAGCATTAAGCAGTGCAAAGAAAATCCTTGGGAAACTTTTGCTGATAAACATCCAATCAATTCTGAAGTTGAAGGTGTTGTTCAAAACATCGCTGACTTTGGTATGTTTGTAACTATTGGCGAAGAAAACTCGGATAGTGCTGTTGAAGCGTTAGTGCCTGCGATGGAACTTTCTTGGGAAGAAAAGCCAGAAGATGAGCTTAAGAAATACAAGAAAGGTGATGTTGTTAAAGGCATTATTTTATCAATTGATGTTGAAAGAGAGCGTATCACCGTTGGTGTTAAGCAGCTAACTAGAGATTCTTTCGCCGATTCCATTAAGAACTTGAACAAAGGTGACAATGTAACTTGCACAGTTGTCGGAGTTAAAAAAGATGGTATCGATGTTGAGATTTCTGAAGGTGTTAAAACTTTCATTAAGAAAGCTGAACTTTCTAAGCATAAGTCAGAACAAAGACCTGAGCGTTATGGAGTTGGAGATAAACTTGATGCTAAAATCATAGCTCTTGAACCATCTGAGCGTAAGATAGTTCTTTCTGTTAAAGCTTTGGAAGTTGACGATGAAAAACGCGCGATTGCTGAGTATGGATCTAAAGATAGCGGTGCTAGCTTGGGTGAAATCTTAGGTATGGCGATGGGTAAAGATAAGTCTGAGTAATACTTTCTATTTCCCAGTTATAAAACTATATTTTGCAAGGTCACGCTGCTTTTATGCGTGGCCTTGTTTAGTTTATGGTGTGAGCTGAAAACAGTTTTCTATAAGAAGTTTAATGCTCACCTCCCAAACGAGGTATCCCTGAGTTTTCTGCAAGAAGGATTAGATAAGTTACAGAAGGAACAGAATACACAGAATACCTTACAAGAGGCACAGAATACAGCCAATCCAGAGCCACTTAAAAATCAGATAGCTTTTTACGAGAACGCTATAAAAATTTGCGAAGCAGCTAAAGAATTTGTGGAAAAAACAGCGGGTATAGTTGACGGGGATGATTTTAAGGAAAATTACAGAAACATGTCGGAAGGGTTTAATGAGTTCAAAGACGAACGAATTAAATTTGTAACCAATAAAGCCACAGCGCAAATATGCGGGTATTATGCATTAATGTTGGCTGCCGCAGCCGCTTTTGTAATTGCCATAAGCCCACTTATTGCACCAACACTTATGGCCCGCAGGGATTGCTACAACTGCAACTCTTGGCACAGCACTAATGGCTGGGGGTGCCTCATGCCTTTTTATGTAGTTATGTGGGATGGGAAAACACCCTCGCCTTTAGGCGAATACTTTAGTATAATTGGTAGACAGGTATCAATTAAAGAGAAAGATGGAGTA
>JAQSWL010000032.1 GCA_029266655.1 Candidatus Midichloriaceae bacterium
TCATGATTCTGATGTTGCAGACGCTCAAAATAAGCTAAACAACCTGCCTAGAAAAATTCTTAATTTCTTGACTCCTAATGAAGCTTGGGCTATCCATTCCAATCATACCGTTGCACTTCAAAATTGATTCTTCCTCTATTAATAACTCTTTGAGTAGTAATATCAAAAAAATCAAATATAAAGTTCAACACCTAATCTGGTAGTAGGATACCTGTGCTTTTAAAAAAGGAGTGCACTTCACCTTTAATTTTTCCCATCCCTCCTTCTAGGTTAGCTACACCTATTAGGATCTTTTTTCAACATATAGTAAATTAGTTTGAAAAGCTTATTACAGCAATCAATAAAAAGCAACGCATAAAGAAGGCCCCAGTAGCTCAAGAGCGAGCGCATAGCGCTCTACAGCAGGCCCGCAGAATCTCCTTTAAAGATTGTGCGGGCATACAACAAATAGTGGCAACCCACTATTTGCATTATTTTAGTTTAATATTCAAGTTAAATTACTATCTAGCTAAAACAGTATAAAAATAATATGACAAAATTCATGAATAGTCATCTCGAGATGGATTGTTCACTGTGGAAATCCATGCATATAGCTAAGACAATATAAGATAATGGGATTTGACATTTGCTTTGGTACACAAAATAGGAATATGCAAAAGTAAAACTTAAATAATAAAATACCCCAAGCTTATGCTCAGGGTATTTTATTAGAATTTAGTTATATCTAGATTTGGTTAAGATAAACACAATGTATTTGTATTATTTATCTACAAACTCAATCATAGCCATTTGAGCATTATCACCTTTGCGATAACCAGCTTTAAGGATACGAAGGTAACCACCATTACGATTTTTTACTTTATCTGCCACTTCACCAAAAAGCTTTGTAACTTCATCACAATTCCCCCTCATGAAACTAATTACTTGGCGTCTAGCTGGCAAATCACCAGCTTTAGCAAGAGTAACAATTTTTTCAGCAACAGGGCGCAAATCTTTAGCTTTAGGCAAAGTAGTGAAAATTTGCCCATGTCTAACTAAAGCTTTCACAAGGTTCATCAACATAGCAGCTCTATGTCCTTTTTTACGGCTAAATTTTCTGCCTCTGATACCATGGTTCATTTTACAAATTCCTCAATTTCTTCTTTTTTATTTATCTCATTAAGCGCATTTAAACAACTTTGTATTAATTCAAATGATCATCATAACGCTTTATTAATTCTTCAATATTTTCAGGCGGCCATCCTACAACATCCATACCAAAACGTAGATTCATAGAGGATAATAGCTCTTTAATCTCATTAAGAGATTTACGTCCAAAGTTAGGTGTTCTAAGCATTTCAGCTTCTGTTTTAACAACCAAATCTCCAATATACCTGATATTATCATTTTTAAGGCAATTATGCGAACGAACAGATAATTCAAGATCATCAACACGCTTCAGCAAATTAACATCGAACGGTAATTTTTCTTCTTCAACTTCTTTAGATTCTTCAACATCTTGGAAGTTAACAAATACTTGTAGTTGTTCTTGTATAATTTTTGCAGACAAGCCTAGAGCAAGTTCTGGTGTTATTGATCCATTAGTTTCAATAGTTAAAGATAATTTATCATATTCGGTCTCTGAACCAACACGGCTATTATCTACTTTGAAAACAACACGTTTAACTGGAGTAAATATAGAATCAATAGGTATTGATCCTAAAGGCATATCTTGGTCTCTGTTTTCATTAGCAGAGATATAACCTTTTCCGGAACTAATTGTAAATTCCATATTGATCTTTGCACTTTTATCTAGATTACAGATTACGTGATCTTTATTTACAATTTCAACATCATGAGGTGCTTCAATCATCCCAGCAGTAACCACTCCCGGACCAACAGCTTTTAAGAAGAGTTTGCGCTTTTCATGGCCTCCGTACTTAACAACCATTTGTTTAACTTTTAAAATTATATCAACTACATCTTCTTGAACGCCTGGAATAGTAGAATATTCGTGGTCAACACCTTCAATCTTAATAGAAGTAACTGCTGCACCATAAAGCACTGAAAGCAACACTCTTCTCAAAGAATTACCCAAGGTGGTACCAAAACCACGCTCTAATGGCTCAATTTTAAAAGTTGCCACGTTAGAACCCTGACTATCCATACTATATTCTGTAGGTTTTATCAAAGTGCTCCAATTTCCAGATATGATGTTTTTTGCACCTTCACTCTGATTTTTTTTATCTTGTGTAACCGATTTAGCTTTACCTGCCATTTACCCCTCTAACTTCAATAATGTAGTATTGAACTAATTATACTCTTCTTCTCTTAGGACGTCTGCAACCATTATGCGGAACTGGAGTAACATCTTTAATAGATATTACAGCTAGTTGATGCTTATTTACTAAAGCACTAACTGCCCTAACGGCAGACTCACGAGCCGCACCAGGCCCCTTAATTCTAATGGAAACTGTTTTCACACCATACTTAATAGCTTCTTCAAAAGCCTTCTCAGCAGCCATCTGCCCAGCATATGGAGTGGATTTACGAGACCCTTTGAACCCAACATTACCTGCAGATGCCCATGATATAACATCTCCCTGCTGATCTGTTACGGATACAATAGTGTTATTGAAGCTTGCGTTAATGCTGACTATTGCAACAGGTACAACGCGCTTTTTGATTTTATTATTAGAACTAGTCACAGCCATATTTTACCTATTAAACTTGTTTTTTACCAGCAATTGCTATTGCTTTGCCCCTACGAGTGCGAGCATTTGTATGAGTTCTTTGCCCACGTGTTGGCAATTTCTTTATGTGACGCTGACCTCTGTAAGACTTTATATCCTTCAAATTTTTTATATTCATGGATATCACTTTTCTAAGCTCACCTTCTACGGTAAATCCGGAGTCAATAGCTTCACGCAATCTTATAACTTCTTCCTCACTCAACGCATTTATTCGCTTATCAGGATCAATATTGGCAATTCCACAAATTTCATACGATTTTTTTCTACCAATCCCAAAAATGTAAGTAAGCCCTATGAAGACTTTTTTATTAGTTGGAATGTTAACACCTGCTATACGGGCCACTTATACCTCTAAGTAATTTTAATATAAATAGTGATGAAGAATGATATCTCATAATTACGTTCTGTCAAGCTTAGTTATTGCAAAACTTGTTAAGATAGTAATTATAATTAGACTCACTCACATCACTTTTTTAACTGCGGATAAAACATCTTTAGCAATATCCGCTATTTCTTGTTCACCATTAATATTAACTAACATGCCTTTTTCTGCATAAAAGTTAATTAATGGCTCTGTTTTTTCATGATAAATAGAAAGCCTTACTTTTACCGCATCTTCACTATCATCAGCTCTGATAATAAAATCTTTGCCACCACATTTATCACAAACACCTTCTATTTTTGGAAGATTAAGTTCTTTGTGATACGAATATCCACAAGAAGAACAAGTAAATCTACCACAAAAACGCTTTATCAATTCAGGCTCTCTTACAGACAGATTTAAAACTGTCGTTTCAGCTAGATAGCCATTATCTTCTAATACTTTTTGCAAAACTTCTGCTTGCGCTATAGTTCTAGGGTATCCATCAAAAATAAAACCTTGATCGATATCTTTTTGCATTAATCTCTTTCTTATTAATCCATTCATTATTTCATCAGAAACAAATTGTCCTGAATCCATAATGTTCTTAATTTTTACTCCTTCCTCACCGCCTTTAGCGATTTCTTGACGAAGAATTTCACTTGTGGATAATCTAGGTATGCTTAATATTTCTGATAAAATTTGAGCTTGTGTACCTTTGCCCGCTCCAGGCGCACCTAAAAATATAACGTTAATCATATCCTGCCCTTAATCTTAGCTTTTTTAAGAAGATTTCCATACTGAAGACTCAACATATGAGTTTGTATTTGGGCATAAATATCTAAAACCACGTTAACAACAATTAGAATACTCGTCCCCCCTAAATAAAATGGGATAGAGAATTTTGCAATCATTAGCTCTGGAATGACACATACACATACCATATATATAGATCCAACTACTGTAATTCTAGTTAACACATAGTCCAAATATTCAGAGGTATGCTTTCCAGGCCTTCTTCCCAAAATGACGCCACCATTTTTTCTCAAATTCTCAGCTGTTTCATCTGGGTTAAAAATAACAGAAGTGTAGAAAAAGCAGAAGAATGTTATTAATACAACTTCCAAAATGATGTAAAGAGGTTTCCCATGAGATAAATATAAACTTACTAAGTGTCTCCAACCTTCAGCAGCTGAAGGCCCCTCTCCAAAACCAGCAATTGTTGCAGGAAATAGTAATAATGAGCTTGCAAAAATAGCTGGAATAACTCCTGAAGTATTTAATTTTAATGGCAGATGAGTAGTCTCCCCCCCATAAACTTTATTACCCATCTGGCGCTTAGGATAATTTATAGAAATTCTCCTTTGAGCCTTTTCAAAAAATACTATACCAGATACCAATAATATAGCGAGAACTAGTATAAACATTATAAGTAAAGTAGAAAGCGCACCAGTTCTTCCCATTTCAAACAAAGAAGCCACTGCATTTGGTAATCCAGAAACTATTCCTGAAAAAATTATTAAAGAGCTCCCATTACCAATACCTTTTCCATTAATTTGCTCAGCAAGCCACATTACCAAAACCGTACCGCCTGTAAGAGATAGAGTAGCGACAAATCTGAAGAAAAAGCCAGGGTCATATACTACTGCACCTGATGAAACACTTAAGTTTTCTACACCAACAGCTACTCCATAGCCTTGGAATATCGCTAGTAGTATAGTTAAATATCGGGTGTATTGATTAATCTTCTTTCTTCCTGAGTCACCATCTTTTTTTAGAGATGCAATATTTGGTGAGATCACTGTCATTAACTGCATTATAATAGATGCGGTAATGTAGGGCATGATATTAAGAGCAAAGATGGAAAGCCTACCTAAAGCTCCTCCAGTAAGCATATTAAACATGCCTAAAACACCGCCCGCATGGGCATTTGTCAATTCATCCATTACTAAGGTATTAACACCAGGCAGTGGAACAAAAGTACCAAGTCTGTATATTATCAGCATGAAAAGTACAAACAAAATCTTAGATTTTAAATCTCCCATTGATCCAACTGGAGAGGATAGATTATTGTTTTTTTTTGAAAGTAAGCTCATGTACCGATACTAAAGATTTTTCTAATTTTTTATATATAAAAACTAAGTTATGCTTTTTTGGTCTTTGATACTTTCTTCGCAACAGGCTTTTTAACCTCAGGCTCCACGTCTGCAACTGCTTCCAATTCATGACCCATAGAACTCTCTGGTTGCACAATCACTATAGAGGCACCGGCTTTCTCAACAACAACCTTAGCTTTTGATGAAATAGCATGCATTTCTATTGTAATTTTTTCCTTCAATTCTCCAGTTCCTAGAAGTTTAATTACAGCTTTTTTCCCTTTGAAAACGCCAGCATCCCTCAAATTTTGGATAGAAATATAGTCGGTAGGTAGCCTTTTAGCTTCTATTAAAGCTTGTATATCATCTAGATTCAAAACTTCATAACTGATTCTACCAAACTGATTAAATCCACGTTTTGGCAATCTTCTGTATAAAGGCATCTGACCACCTTCAAACCCATTAAGTGCAACACCACTTCTAGCAGTTTGACCTTTACCACCACGTCCAGAGGTTTTACCTTTTCCGGAAGACATACCGCGACCAATTCTTTTAAACTTTTTTCTAGAACCGTAATTGTCTTTTATTTTATTTAACATTTAAGCCTCTCAGCACTAATTTTTTATAACTTCTATTAAGTGCGCAACAGTCTTTACCATTCCCCTTATTGATGGAGTATCCTCAAGAGTAGCGACTTTATTTATTTTATTTAAACCAAGGCCTTTTAAAGTTTGTATTTGGTTTTTCAATCTACCAGCACCGCTCGCAACCTGCTTGATGGTAATGGTGTTTTTAGATTCATTTTTCTTTTTTAAAGATTTTACTTCTTCTTTTGGCGATTTTTGAGTAGCAACCTTTTCAGCAACTTTAGCTTTAGCCTTCTCTTTTACAGCAGAAGCTTTCATTTCTAGATTAGGCTTTTTCTTGCTTTTGGCAGTGCTGTTATCTTTTTTCTCAGTCATGAAAACCCCAAGATTTTTTAAAATTCATACTTATTTAACTTTTGATTCACGTCTACTTATTATTTCACCAACTTTTTTACCGCGCTTATCGCTAATATATTTAGGTGAACAAGTATTCTTCAACGCATTTAATGCTGCTTTAATCATATTATGTGGATTGGAGGATCCTAAAGATTTAACCACTATATCTTTAATACCAAGGGCTTCACATATGGTTCTTATTGGACCAGGAGCAATATTACCTGTTCCCGGAGGAGCTGATCTCATTTTCACTAAACCAGAACCAAACTTGCCAACGACATCATGATGAATTGTTCTTCCTTCTTTTAAAGGAATCCTTATCATTGACTTCTTAGCCTCATTCTCAGCCTTTTTGTTGGCTTCAAGCACTTCAGAAGCTTTACCCGTACCCATTCCAACCATGCCATTTTTGTTACCAGCTATAACTATAGTGGCAAAGCTAAACCTTCTACCACCAGTAGTAACTTTAGCAGTCCTTGCAACATGTACTAAGCTTAAGAAATTCTCGTTATTTTCACTCATTAATTATATCCTCTAAAATTTCAAACCATTTAACCTTGCAGCTTCAGCCAAAGCTTTAACTCTTCCATGGTAAATATATCCACCACGATCAAACACAACTTCCAAATCTTTGTTTTTAGAAAATTTTATAGCTCTTTCAGCAATTGTAGCACCAACTTTAGTTGCAGCCTCTATATTAGAGGTAGATTTTAATCCTTTAGCTACATCTTTTTCTAAAGTAGAAGCTGAGGCGACAGTGCAGCCTTTTGAATCGTCTATAAGCTGTGCATAAATATGCGCATCTGACCTATATACCGATAGCCTTAACCTGCCATAAGCACGCTTCTGAAGAGCGGTTCGGACTCTTTGCCTTCTTCTTTCAAATTTTTTATTTATAGTAGCCATAATTTACACTAATTATCTAATTATTTCTTTTTACCAACTTTTCTGAAAACTTTTTCAGTAGAGTATTTAATACCTTTACCTTTAAATGGCTCAGGTTTCTTAAAGGCTCTAATCTCAGCAGCGGTCTGCCCCACAACCTCTTTATCAATTCCAACAACTTCAATTTGTGTTGGCTTGGAACAAGTGATTTTTACACCATCTTTTGGTATATAAATAATAGCATGGCTAAAACCAAGATTGAGTACTAAATGTTGGCCATTACCAGAAACAGCAGCTTTAAATCCTACACCACTTATTTCTAAAATTTTTGTAAAGCCTTCTGTTACTCCTTTAATCATATTAGCAAGCACCATACGTGTGGTACCCCAAAGAGACCTTGAGCTAGCTGTATCAAATTTTGGCTGAACCATAATTTGATTATTCTCATATTTAACTATAACATCGCCATGCAAATCTCTTTTTAAAGACCCTTTAGGACCTTTAATTTCAATATTTCCATCAGAAAGATTAACCGTAACTCCTGATGGAACCATGACTGGATGCTTACCTACTCTAGACATTTTCTTACCAATTAAAAAACTTCACAAATTAATTCACCACCAGCACGCTCTTCAATAGCTTGATGATCAGACATAACACCTTTTGATGTTGAAACTATTATAGTACCAAGACCATTTGAAGCTCTTGGCAAATCCATAACAGATTTATAGACTCGACATCCAGGCTTAGAAAGCATTTTCATAGATTTAATAGCCGGTTCATTCTTATAGTATTTAAGATCAATCTTTATAAAAGCTATTCCAGGCTTTTGCTCAAATTCCTCAAACCCATCTATATACCCTTCACTTTTCAAAACACTGATAAATGATTTTACCATTTTTGAAGCTTTTACTATTACAAAATCATGACGCGCAGACTGCGCATTTTTAATTCTTGCAATACTATCAGCAACTAAACTATTCATTGACATATATATTCTCCTTTTACCAGCTGGCCTTACTCACACCAGGTAATTCGCCAGTTCCTGCAAGCAACCTTAACCAAATACGAGATAATTTAAATTTTCTATGGAAACCACGAGGACGCCCCGATAGCTCACATCTGTTTCTTACTCTGTTTTTAGCTCCATTTCTTGGCAATTTTGCTAAAATCAGTTGAGCATTAAATCTTTCAGATAGCGGTATGGATTTATCCATTATAGTCTCTTTCAAAGCCTTACGCTTTTCAGCGAACCTAGCCACCATCCTTTTTCTTTTATTATTCTTTTCAATCGAGCTCTTCTTAGCCATAATAACCGCTGTTAATTAATAAATGGAAAATTAAAAAGTTTAAGTAGTTCCAATGCCTGTTCATTGTTTTTAGCCGTGGTAACAAACACTATATTCATTCCACGAATTTTATCAACTTTATCGTAATTTATTTCAGGAAAAATAATATGCTCTTTTAAACCAACAGCATAATTACCATTACCATCAAATTTCTTAGGGCTTAATCCCCTAAAATCTTTAACACGAGGAAGAGCAATGTTTATAAATTTATCCAAAAAATCATACATCATGGCTTTGCGCAAAGTTACCTTACATCCTATAGGCATACCTGCTTTAAGCTTAAATCCAGCTATAGCTTTTTTAGCTTTTGTGATAACAGGCTTTTGCCCAGTTATTATCATCAAATCATCCGAAGCTTTTTCCACCACTTTGCTGTCAACAACCGCATCTTTGACACCCATGCTAACAACTATCTTTACTAACTTAGGAACCTCAAAACGATTCTTTAACCCAAGGTTCTCCATAAGAACTTTGGCTATCTCTTTTTCGTAATTGTCCTGTAGTCTATTTTTATAAACTGTCATATTAATTCTACTTATTTATTATCTATAATTTCAGCAGAGCGCTTAGCAAAACGCACTTTCTTACCATCAGAAAGAGTCTTAAAACCTATTCTGCTAGGCAGATCAGCTTTAGGGTCCAAAATCTGAACGTTAGAATAGTGTATAGGCATCTCTTTGCTAAATTTACCACCTTGAGGGAACGCCTGTGAAGGCTTCTGATGCTTTACAGCAACATTAATTCCTTCAACCACAACTCTCATATCCTTTGGCATAACAGAGGATACAATGCCTGTCTTTCCTTTATCCTTACCAGCAATGATAGCTACTTTATCGCCTTTTCTTATTTTTAAACTTTTGCTCATCTTTATAAAACCTCTGGCGCTAGTGATATTATTTTCATAAAATTTTTCGCTCTTAGTTCTCTTGGAACTGGACCAAAAACCCTAGTTCCTATAGGCTCACCTTGCTTATCAATCAAAACAGCAGCATTTTCATAAAACTTAATCACACTACCATCAGATCTTTTATATCCCTTAGCAGTGCGCACTATAACTGCTTTCTGGACAGAGCCTTTTTTGACTTTAGTTTTAGGTATGGCATCAATAACAGACACCACAATAACATCGCCCAACCCTGCATGCGTCCTCATAGATCCACCTAACACTTTAACACACCTAACCCTGCGTGCTCCTGAGTTGTCTGCGACCTTAAGTCTTGTTAACATCTGCACCATTATTCTTTCTCTCTAATTTTCAGTTTCAATAACTAACCAAGTCTTTGTCTTAGAAATTGGCTTAGACTCTATAATGCTAACCATATCTCCAACTTTAAACTTATTATTTTCATCATGAGCTGCAAACTTTTTGCGGCTCTGTACAACCTTATGATATTTTGGATGCCTAAACTTCCTAGTCACCTCTACAATCACTGTCTTATTAGGAGCTGCACTAACAACTTTTCCAATCAATACACGTTTAGGCATTAGAACCCCTTACTTTTATTTCATTCAATATAGTTTTTATTCTAGCGATAGATTTTCTAACAACCTTAACTCTAGCAGTAGAAATCGCTTCTTTTGCAGCTTTTTGAAAGCGAAGATTCATTCTCTCTCTCTGAAGAAGCAATAGATCTTGCTTAAGTTCTACATTCGTTTTTTTCCTTAAATCAGATACTTTCATCTTATACTAATCCAATCTTTTAATAAATTTCGTCTTAATAGGAAGCTTTGCAGCCGCTTTGCCAAAAGCATCTCTAGCTACTTCCTCAAGAACACCGTCCAGCTCAAACATGATGCGCCCCGGCTTCACTCTGCAAGCCCAAAACTCTGGATTACCTTTACCGCTCCCCATTCTAACATCAGCCGGCTTCTTGGAAACTGGAACATCTGGAAAAATTCTGATCCAAAGCTTACCGCTTCTTTTCATAGCTCTCGAAATAGCTCTACGAGCTGCTTCAATTTGGCGAGCGGTGATTCTTTCGGGCTCAAGCGCCTTTAGTCCAAAAGTTCCAAAATTTAATTCAAAACCACCCTTAGCGTTTCCATGGATACGCCCTTTGAATGCTTTTCTATATTTAGTTTTACTAGGAAGTAACATTTTCAATAACCTTAGTTTACAGCTTTCACTTCTTTTTCTAATGGGGACTCAATTCCCACATCACCTTTATAAATCCAAACTTTAACCCCTATAATACCGTAAGTGGTTTTAGCTTCTGCAGTTGCGTAGTCTATATCAGCTCTAAGCGTATGTAAAGGAACTCTTCCTTCTCTATACCATTCCATACGAGCTATTTCAGCACCACCTAATCTACCAGAAACGTTTACACGTATGCCTTTTGCACCCATTTTCATAGATGTTTGGACAGCGCGTTTAGATGCTTTTCTAAATGCAACCCTTTTTTCTAATTGTTGAGCTATATTTTCAGCAACTAGCTTAGCTTCAACTTCTGGCTTCCTTATTTCCTGAATATTTATTGAGGTTTCACATCCAGTAATTTTTTCAATATGCCCCTTTAATTTCTCAATATCAGAACCTTTTTTACCTATAACCATCCCAGGGCGTGCAGCAAAGATTTCTATATTTATCTTTTTACTAGCAGACCTTCTTATCACTACTTTATTCACTCCAGCATTAGATAAAGAGCTTTTCACTAGAGATTTTATTCGCAAATCTTGATGCAATTTATCTGCGTAGTCTTTATCAGCGAACCAAACTGAATCCCAATTTTTTATAATTCTTAGCCTTAGTCCTATTGGGTTTGTTTTTTGTCCCATAAATTACTCTCTCTCACTTACATAAATAGTTATTCTAGAAAAAGGTTTTGTTATTTTGGATGCTCTTCCTCTGCCTCTAGCATGGAATCTACGCAAAGCAAACGCTTTACCCACCATAATCTTTGAAACATACAAATTATCAACATCCATACCGAAATTATTCTGCGCATTTGAAATTGCGGAATTTAACACATCAGCTATATCTTTTGCAACTCTTTTTCTTAAGAATTTTAATTGCAATGCCGCTTGATCTACCTTCATACGAGATATCAATCTGCACACTAGATTTATTTTTTGTACACTACCTTTAACCGCTTTAACAGTTGCTTCAGCACTACGTGATTCATTAAATTTTAGAGACTCTTTTGCCATTTTACGACCTTACCGCTTTTCTATTAGCTCCATGACCATGAAATGTTCTGGTTGGAGAAAATTCACCTAATTTGTGGCCCACCATGTTTTCATTCACAGTTACTGGAATAAATTTTTTGCCGTTATAAACATTAAACGTAATGCCAACAAATTCTGGAAGTATGGTCGAACGCCTAGACCATGTCTTAATTACTGTACCTTTTTTACCAGAAGCATATACATCCTTAACTTTTTTAAGAATATGCATATCAACAAATGGTCCTTTCCAAACTGATCTTTTACGTCTTGCTGCCATTTCGACACTCCTTAGTTTTCAAAATTTACTTTTTCCTTCTTACAATAAATTTACTAGAAGGATTTTTCTTCTTACGAGTCTTCTTACCCTTTGTGGATTTACCCCAAGGAGTAACAGGATGTCTACCTCCAGAAGTCTTACCCTCACCACCACCATGCGGGTGATCTACAGGGTTCATGGCAACACCACGAACCGAAGGCTTGATGCCTAACCATCTAGAACGCCCTGCCTTACCAATCACTATATTTTGTTGATCTGGATTAGAGACAGAACCAATTGTAGCTCTACAGTCAGATGGAATCATGCGAACCTCGCCAGAGCGAAGCTTTACAAGAACCATATTGACATCTTTACCAACCAACTGAGCATACGCTCCAGCTGACCTAGCTATTTGAGCACCTTTGCCAGGTTTCATTTCTATATTATGTATTATTGTACCCACCGGTATATTTTTAAGTGGGATGCAATTACCTGTTTTTATATCAGATTGGTCACCAGAAACAATCTGATCACCAATATTTAGCTTTTGTGGAGCTATGATGTAAGATTTTTCGCCATCTTCATATTTTACTAAAGCAATAAAAGCTGTCCTATTAGGATCATACTCAATACGTTCAACTGTAGCAAACATTCCATCTTTTTTGCGCATAAAGTCTATGAGGCGGTACCGTCTTTTATGTCCACCACTTTTGCGGAAAGCGGTTGTGCGTCCTTTATTATTACGCCCACCACTTTTATTTATACCAACCGTCAAAGATCTCTCAGGAGATCCCTTCCATAAGTCAGATTTATCAACTTGGATCAATTGTCTTTGACCAGGAGTTATTGGAGAAAATTTCTTCAATGCCATAAAACTATACTCCCTTACTGAATTCAATCATCTTGCCTTTTTCAATCGTGACTATAGCTTTTTTGTAACCTTGTCTTGTACCTGCTACACCACGAAAGATTTTCTTCTTTTGTTTTGAGTTAAGCATATTAACTGCAATAACTTTAACAGAAAACAATTTTTCAACCGCTTCTTTAACACTTGTCTTAGTTGCGTTTTTAGCAACCTTAAAGGTGTGCTTAGATAACTCGGATTGAACAGTAGCTTTTTCCGAATATATAGGCGCTATTAACACATCAAAAATATTTTTACTTAGCATGCAAACCTCTTTTCTATTGCATCAACTGCTTCTTTGGAAATTAGCAAAGTTTGATGCCTTAAGATATCATATACGTTCAACCCGCCTAGTGGAATAACATCTACATATGGGATATTAGCAGACGAATTCACTAAGTTTTGATCTAATTCAACATCAACGATTAATGCTGATGAAGCATTTAAACCCTTTAATTTACCACTCAACCCAGATGTTTTATAAGAATCAAGTTTAGCAGAGTCCAGCACTATAATAGAATTCTCAAGACATTTCAAGGACAATGCCACTTTTAAACCTAAAATTCTTATTTTTTTATTTAGGCTGTACTCATGTGAACGAACCACTGGGCCAAAAGTAGTACCACCTCCAACAAATATAGGAGCTTTTATAGACCCATGACGTGCTTGCCCAGTGCCCTTTTGACGGTATATCTTCCTAGTTGAACCAGAGACTTCATTCCTTTGCTTAGTTTTATGAGTTCCAGATCTAGCCTTACTCAGCTGCCATTGAACCACTCTGTGAAGGATATCTTCTCTTATATCTTGAGCAAATACTTCTTCACTCAACTTAAGCTTGGAAACTTCCTTGTTATCCCAATTTTTTATTACTGTCTCAACCATAATTTCTAATCATTTTTAATTTATTGTGGATTAACATTTTCTTTGTTTTCTACGATTGCTGCAGGGTAAGCAGCGCTAGCAGGCAAAGACATCTTCACTGCATCAGTAATTGTTAAGTAAGAACCTACTTTACCTGGTACAGAACCATTAATCGCTATTATACCAAGCTCTTCATCAACTAAAACAACTTTAACGTTTTGCACTGTAACTGTCTCAACACCCATATGGCCAGGCATTTTTTTGCCTTTAAATGTTTTACCTGGGTCTTGACGTTGTCCTGTAGAACCAATCGATCTATGAGAAACAGAAACACCGTGTGACGCTTCTAAACCACCAAAGTTGTGACGCTTCATACCACCAGCAAATCCCTTACCAATATTCACACCGTGAATGTCGATACTTTGATTCTCAATAAAATGAGAAATAGACAGTTTAGTTCCTGGAGCTAACAATGCATCTTCCGATACTCTAAATTCCCTAATTACTTTGCTAGGTTTAATTCCAGCCTTAGCACAAAACCCTTTAACAGATTTATTAACTCTATGAGGTTTGGCTTCACCAAAAGCCATAACCACTGAAGTATATCCATCTTTTTCATTAGTTTTGTTAGAAAGAACAAAGTTCTCATCTGCCTTCAATAAAGTAACCGCAAGAGCTTGCCCCTCTTTGTTAAAGATCTGGGTCATACCTACTTTTTTTGCTATAAGGCCAGTTCTTCTAGTATGGTTCTGTGACATTATTCATTACCCATTAATTTGATTTCCACCTCTATTCCCGCTGGAAGCTCTAATTTTTTTAAAGCATCAATAGTTTGAGGGGAAGTTGTAGTATCAATATACATTAACCTTTCATGATTACGAATCTCAAAGGCTTCACTTGACTCTTTGTCAATATGAGGAGAACGATTCACTGAAAATCTCTCAATCTTTCTAGGCATAGGAATAGGGCCTTGAATAGTAGCTCCCGTTCTTTTAACCGTGTGAACAATCTCTTTAACAGAGAGATCAAGAACTCTGTGATCAAAAGCTTTTAGTTTTAACTTAATTTTTTGACGAACACTCATTATTACGTTCTCCTCGCTCTATTTACTCAATAATCTCAGCAACAACACCGGCACCAACAGTTCTTCCGCCTTCACGTATTGCAAACTTCAATCCTTTCTCCATCGCAATTGGTGACATCAA
>JAQSWL010000085.1 GCA_029266655.1 Candidatus Midichloriaceae bacterium
AAACCATTATGGCACTTTAGATGCCGAATATATGACAGCTTCTTTTTTATCCCAGTTCCAAATTTTTTATTTACTTTATCTTGGTGTCCATATATGACGGCTTTAGAGCTTTTTGCTTTAAATTATAAAGCATTAATTGGAGCTCTTATACATTATTCCCGTTAATTATAACTGGAAAATAGTATAAGTTACCAACACTCAAAAGACATTGAAGTTTGTATAATTTATTTTCGGGAAATATTATCAATACAAACCGTTTGCACAAGCCTTATCACTTTAGTGAACCGGCTTTTGCGCCCCTCTTTTCTGTGTAATTCTGGGGGCACCCATTTGTTTGAAATTTTATAACCACGTCCACGAACCTTTACTATGAGATCCTTAACACCGTAACTAAAAAGCAGCCTTTTGAAACCTAAAATATCTTTGCTGAATTTTTTATTACCAGGGTAACATATCCCCATATCTTCCAACGCTTCAGCAAAGTCTTTATAGCTAACTGTATGCGGCCTAGAGATGCATAAGAAATAAAGAATTACAAACTCTTCTTTTTTCAAAAAGTAAAATTGAGAATAAACACCCTTGACTCCTAGCCCTAAATTCTTAGGATTCAAAGTTATTAGAGTATCTGTTTCTATGTTATATAGTTGCCTTGCACTCATATTACAACCTGCTAATATTAACCGATGATATCAGATTTATACAAAATACTAAGAAAAAAAGTGAAAGCATCTTACGCCATGCTAAGGATGAGCTTAGCCATTAGCTTTTTGACATCGGCTATGTTTGCACAAGCAGCTGATATATCGGTTCGCCCAATTAGAACAGATTATGGAATTAAGGTTTACCTAGATAACTTAAAGTCCGATTTTAATATCACATATGAAAACGCATTACTCACGTTAGATTTTGGCGAGGATATGCAATATGAAAATCTTGGAGCTTTAACCAAAAGTGAAGATTTTATCAAAAGCGTAGTACCAGAACATAGGCTCTTAAATGTCTTATTTAAAGATAGCTCTATTACTATAGAAAAATTTACGGAAAATAATGATCGTGGTTTCAATATTTATAAGTCTAAATCACCTTCAAACTCTAAACCAGAAGTCACCTCTAATAACGTTCAAGTCTCATTTGAAAAATCTAATGAAGTGGTTAAAGTTAAGTTTAGCTGGGATACGCTAACTGCTGCAACAGTTTATGCGCGTGATGGCAAAGTATGGGCGATATGGAATGCAAAAGCTAAAATCAATATACCAAATAATAAAGATGCCATAAAATTATCGCAATTAGATATTACACCAGATGCAACATTCTGCATTATAGATGACGAAGAAACTTTAAATAAATTCCCTAATCTTTTTGTTCGAAAAGATGGCTATAATTGGATTGTAGAATTGCGAGCAAAATCAGAGAAAAGCAACGACATACCGGTAACAGTTAAACCTAATGCAGCGCCAGAGCCTAGAGTAGATATAGAATTTAACTCCGCAGCTAATGACCCTATAATGTTTGTTGACTCATATGTAGGAGATACCATAATGGCATTTCCCACTAAAGATGGATCTTTTGCTACTAACCTTGAGCACAACTTCACTGATTTCAAAATTAATAAAACCGCCCAAGGCGCGATGATACAGCTCTATTCGGATTCCATAAAAACAGAGCATAAGGGCAATATAGTACAAATTTATCCTAATAATACATTAACCATAACTACTAAAGTATTTGCAAAAGCTCTTAAAAAAGATGAAGCATATGAAGTATTATCTTACAATCCGACTGATAAAAGCAGCATTATAGACATAGCTAAATACGAAATTAATGGAAGGGGTTTTATCCAGAAACAATTTGAGTTATGGGATGAGCTTAGAACAGCAAAAAAGGATGAAAAAAGGCATATCCTATATATGGAAATTGCAAGATTTTATTTGGCCAACGGTTTCTATAAAGAAGCAGCTTTATCATTAAAATTGCTTAAACAAGAAAATCAACATTTGGTCGAGCATTATAAAATTAGACTCTTAGATATAGTAATATCTTTCATGAGAGGCGAATATCAGCATGCCTATAAATTGGTGAATTCAATAGATATGACTGATGTGCCAATCGCGCAGCGTAAAGAAATACGTTTCTGGCAATCAATTATTTCATATATTACAGGTAATGACCAACTACCCAGCAGTAAATTTCTAGATCCAAGTTTGTTTTATGAAAATCTTGCAGCCAACTTCCTTGGAACATATACCGATGCCTTAAGATTAAATATTGGATTTATAATTACTGAAAACAAGATTCAAAAGAAAGACTTAACCAGCGCAAAAAACTTATTAGATTACCTTAGTAATATAGCTACCTTACCCCATGATAAAAATAGGTTATCACTGATAAAAGCTAATTATTATATCGAAAATTCTCAACAGAAAAAAGCTTATGATGAGTGGGACTCGTGCATTGGAGCAATGGATGATTTAATGAATAGAGCCCAATGCATGTTTAATAGAGCAAATTACTTATTTTCAGATAATCTTATTGATAAAGCTTCTTATGCAGAAGAACTCGAAACGATAGCAACAATTTGGCGAGGTGACAATCTTGAAGTAACCACACTTAGTGCCTTAGGAACTCTTTATTATGAGATGAACGACTATATCAACGCTATGCGTTCGTGGAAAAAAATTTTAGATTACTACCCTTTTTCACCAGAATCTTTGGGTCTCTCCAGCAAAGTAGGTAAACTTTTCATTGATTTCTTTACTAATGGTTTGGATGAAAAAGTTTCTCATATGCAAGCTGTATCAATTTTTTACGAATTTGAAAATTTAATCCCAATAGGAGATGTAGGTGATAATATTGTTATAAGATTTTCAGAACACTTAATTAAGTTAGATTTGTTAGACAAAGCTGCTTCCTTATTAAAGCACCAAGTTCTACATAGATTAAAAGGTTACAAACGTGAGATGGTTATTAATAAGCTAGCTAATATATACATTTTGAACAAAAGACCTGAACTTGCAATCGACATAATTGAAGCGGGAGATTTAATAGAAGAATTGCCAGATGATATAGCAAATCAAAGGAAATACATACTGGCAACAGCTTATTACGAAAATGATGAGGATAGTAAAGCATTAGAGACACTTGGTGATGATCTATCAAACGAAGCTGATGAAATTAAAGCTAATATTTATTGGCGAGAAAAAGATTGGAAAGAATTCAACAAATTTGTGGAGCCAAGAATCTATAGTATAAGAGACAAAAAAGATGAACTCTCCTCTGCTGATGCTATAAAAGTTTTAAAATTAACCATCTCATATTTAATATTGGATGAAAAAAAGCTAGCTATTCATTTGTTAAAAGATTTTAGAGATAGAATGCCAAAGAAAAATATTAATACAGATTTTATGAAAATCTTAGGTGATACATACACTATAATTGATGACAATAGCATCCCAGCATTAAAAGCTTTAGCAACTATAGAAGCTCAGGTAAAAAAGTTAATCGAGTTTTTAAAATCTAACCAGCAATATGAAAATTAACGCCAATAATATAATTGGTTAAAAAAATATTTCATCTAGGTTTCATCTATTGAAATGCATTGATTTATTCAAGCTCATGAGAAATACAAGATCTTATTTAACCTCAGTTCGACATAAGAAATAAATTGCCTCCCAGTAGTGATATTATTGCAGCCGCTTCAATAATCCTTAGGCAGAAAAGCGGCTAGCCGAGGGGGCAAAAAGGTCTGTGCATAAACGCGCATGAGCGCGAGCAGACCTTTTTGAGCCAGCGCTTGACTGACTGCGTCAGTGGTAGGAGGATTATTGAAATTTTACCAAATTATAATGATATGGGTTTGCAAAACACGCTCTTTTTTGTTATTGTAACGACCATAGCTAAAACTTTCGCTGCTTATGTATACTTCTCGTAAATTAAGAGTTGGCAAAAAGGTATAGAGGACAGGAAATTTGAGAAAGTGGAAGGAGCAGCAATGGAAGAGCACGTCGTAAGCCTATATTAATAGGTGCGGACGCAGAGGAATTAGGTGCGACGCCCCAATTTTTCAAATTAACGGAGTATAGCAATCAAGAGCATGGAGGCCATACATCATGACTAAACAAAATTTAAATGCAGCAAAAATATTAAGCATTACAGGCTTAGGCAATCTTTCAGAACTTTATAATTTCACACTATTTGCAGTCTTAATGCCAATATTGGTTGCAAAGTTTTTTCCAAATAATAGTTATGAAACCAGCATTATAATTGGTTACACTGCATTTGCCGCCTCATTCATGATTGCTCCACTTGGCTCTATCTTTTGGGGATATATTGGTGATAAATTTAGCAGCAGCCGCATATTTAAATTTTCCTTACTTATTATGGCGCTTCCATCGCTAGGTATATCAGCCCTTCCCACTTATGAAGAAGCTGGAGCACTCGCACCCATCCTTTTAATTATTCTCCGGATGTTGCAAAGCTTTAGTGCCTCTGGAGAGATTCTCTCTTCCAAAATCTATGCATTTGATAGCTTAGGGCAAAAAAATTATTTGCTCGCATCTGGTATTATTTCATCCTTTGGTGCTATAGGGGTATTGCTTTCTATGTATTTTGGGGGATATATAAGTGCAAGCTCTAATCAAAATTTATGGCGCTTACCATTTTTAATTGGCGGGATAAGCACAATTTTAATTTTGCTTTTTAGAATCGCTTTATATAGATCGCAAGATATACCTGCCACACAAAAAAATATTGTTACTTTGTCATCCGTTTTTAAAGTTATAGTTGAAAACCCCAAAGTTTCTCTAAAAACTTTTATGGTCAGTGCATTACTTGGAGTTTTATCTTATTTCATGCATGGTTTTATTGTAAGCTTTCAATTCTCGCATTTAGGATATGACTTAAACTTTTCATATTACAATACAAAACTAGGATTATTCAGCACTTGCATATTTTCAGTACTCAGCGGTATTTATTTTAAAAGCATTGCGTCATTCAGAAAAACTATATTACTAACCTCTATAATATTTCCACTGCTATATTTATTATTGTTACTTAAAGATCCGTTAATTGCATCAGTTGCGATATTTTGCATGGGCGGGTTACTTGGCATATTTGCAACATTAGGCGGCGTTTATGTGATCGACTCATTCTCAATTGAAAAACGCTGTAGAGGGGCTTTACTTGTAAATGCATTTGGAATTGCAATTTTTGGAGGATTAACTCCTCTTGCAATGACATTTGCTTCAAACGTTAATTTAATTTTACCTGGCGCTTTATTAATGATATTTATTGCTACTACATATAAAGTATTAGATTAGTAGTATTAAATGTATTTATGCTTAGACGTTGGCAACACGCAAATTCATGGCGGAGTTTTTGAAGACAAAAAGCTAATTATGGACTTTAGGCTTAACACCAAGCAGCCATGGAGTTCTGACCAGCTTGGCCTATTTATACGGAATATTCTAAAAGAACATGGAATTACAGAGTTTGAAAAAATTGCTGCGATAGGTGTATCTTCAGTAGTTTCGTCGCTTGATCACCACATCAAAAATGCTTGTTTGAAATATTTTTCTAAACTCCCTATATTTATAGATTACACATCCAAAATAGGCATTAACCTAGATAAGTTTGAACACCCAAACGAGATTGGAGCAGATCTTCTAGCTTCAGCATTTTGCGCCCTGCACGATCATCCCAATGAGAATTTGATTATTGTAGATATGGGCACAGCAACCACCATAGTTGCCATCACTAAAGATAGAGCATTTTTAGGTGGGGTTATTGCCCCTGGATTGCTAACTCAAGTTAAATCACTTGCTGAATCCGCGGAGAAATTATTTATAACTAACATAGAAAAGCCAAAAACCTACCTTGGTACTACTACAAATCAGGCTATGCAATCTGGTGTATTTTTTGGGCAATTAGGAGCGCTTAAATATCTGATTAAAAATATTATCCAAGAATCCTTTCCCAATGAGTCCTCAATTGTAATAGGCACAGGTGGTTTTTCTAAACTATATAAAGCAGAAGATGTGTTTGATGTTCTAGCAAGCGACCTTGTGCTAAGAGGAATAATGTGCTTCCTTTGCGGTTAATATTTCACCAATTCTCTTTACTTATTTTGCAAGACCTATGTTCTCTATAATCTTAGGCAATATAAGAGCGGTACTTGCCGAAGCAGTTATTGTTATCAATGCTTGATCCAATAAAGCTCTATTAGAAAAAAGTCCTGCTGCTATACAAGTGCTGCATAGTGCAGAAGTTGATGCACAAATTAGTTTAGACATACTCCCAATATTATTTTGAGTTAGCATTAAAACTCCCCCTATTGTAACTCCCACTGTAAATATAGCTAAGTTCACATAAAAGAGTCATGGTTTTAAGTTGAGTGTTATGCTATGATAATGCATCAAGTATAGGTGGCAGGAGATGACATATTCAGT
>JAQSWL010000033.1 GCA_029266655.1 Candidatus Midichloriaceae bacterium
ATAGATTTTGGCAAATTGCGAAGAGAAAAAAGTTCTGTAATATCGGCATATTATAAACTTTTTTATCAAGAAAATTTGACAATAAGATATATGCTTATGCGCAATTATTTTCGGGAATTGGTATTAATATTACGACTACCTCTTAGGGCTGCTTCTTTCTTAAGAGCCAACTCCATATTTCCCAAAGGAGGACTTTATGGGTTCTAATAATGAAGTTAATAAGTTTCTATAAATTTTCCCGGTCAAATCTCCAGCATAATATTTGCCTGTTGCCATATGTAAAATTCTTACACACTCCAAGGCATGCCAAGCTTTCTTTGGGTCTATACCTATAATTAAATTGGGATTTTTCATTAATAAGTTTTTCCATGTTGAGAGTAATTCAAGAAAGTTACTATCCTCAACAGTATTGCTATTTAGGAGCTGTAAACCTTTCCACAAAATATCATTGGTCATTTGATGGCAATTCCACATTCCAAAGTTACAAGGTTTAATTTTAGGAATTCTAGGAAAAAGGTGACCATGAAATTTCCATCTACTGACGTAAGCATAACGATCATACCCTTTATAACTTTTTATACTGCCATGCCAAAGCCTAGAATCGAAGGTTACAGCATCACCTTGCTTGAGCTGGATAGTTTGCAATCTATTTGCATATTTCTTTTTAAGCGAGCTGTCTAGTTTATTATCAGGAGACCAGAAATCAACTGCTGGTTTAATGCCCCATTTATGACTTCCAGTAATAAATTGTAAGGGGCCTGATTGGGCACAAACATCATTTAAAGCAAGCCATAAGGAAAAATGATAAGGATCTTCTGGCGAATATGCGATATCTTGATGTAATGGGACAGCATCTCTTACATAGCTGTTTTTGCAGATTATGTTACTTTTCTCTATTTCAACTTTTCTTTCTAATAAATTCTCAAGTTTTTGATGAAGTGCAGAATCAATTTCCTTACCCACATCATCTACTACTTTTGAAGGAGAGGCCCACCTACCTGTGCAATAAAGATAATCTGATAAAGAAACTCCAATTTCTTGGGCATGAATTTCAAGCTGTTTTTTAATTTGTCTTTTTAAAATCTCAGCCTGTAAAGGTGGAACAACATTTTCTAAAATTATGAAGCCATTAGTGATAAATTCTTTCATTTAGACTCTACTTCAAGTAGGGTTAAGTATGGATTAATTGCTTTTTTAAAGGTGACTAGATAGTTACTTTGTGAAAGTAATTTCTGCCATTCTTCAAAAGTTCTTAGTTTACTACCTGTTTCTATAATCATATTAATATCTAATAAACCCCCAATTGGGCTTTCATTATCGATAAGAGTTTCAAGTATAATTAACTTTTTAATTTTTAAGTCGTGAGCTTTCTTAAGATAAGATAAAGCTGTTTTATCATCTAGATAGTGTAAAAATCTAAAAAATAGGCCGATCTCATAACCTTCACGCGCTAGCCCTAAACTATTAATGACTTTGATGTTTATTTCGCCCAGATAATCTTTAGGGATATTAAAGCCGGGGAATACAGTAGCATCAATATACGGTGTGGAGTGCAATAAATGCTTAATAAGGCACAAAGATGTACGGCCAAATCCAATAATGTTTTTATCTAAAATTGGATGCGATTTGAAATAATGACCCACATCTTTAACAGCGTAGCCTTCCAATGCATTTAAGTAAGCAATCGTGTTTTGCTCATCGCTTTCCATATCTTTAAATGATGCATGCGACTTTATTTCATATTTTAACAACTCTGGCAACTGAAGCCAATTTTGGGCAGCAACATGGGCCCATAGTATGGAAGCAGGCTCCAGGAAAGTATTAGGAATCGCTCTCCCTTTTTCCGTTAAAGACCATAATCCAGTTGAGGGATGGTAAGTAATAAGCTGCATTTCCCATAAAGCTCTTAGTATACGGAGTAAATTATCCCCGGGTATTTTAATCATATCTTTTAATGTGGCAAAATCACTCGGTAGATGCTTAAAAATATCAAGTTTTACTCCGGTGAAAATAACAAAGGTTTTCCAAAACCCTACCATGTCATCAGACAATTGATTGTTATGAATATAAGGATTGCTTTTAACTATCGTAGTAACGATCTCGTTAGAAGGAGTAATTTGCAGCATGGCATCATCAAACGTTTCCACCTTTGCGAGCTCATTATAGAAAGCTTCTATATTTTTATACCTACTAGGGTAAAGCGCGTTGCCTTGCTTATCAATGTGGAACCATCCTTTATCATCTTTTGCCCGTGCATAGCCTTTGTGGTAGATATCAAGTTGCTCAAACCATTTGTTATGAAGATATTGCCCCTTGTTATTGATGTGAGTGGCTAGGCCATCCTCATAAATTACTGCTACACCATCTTTAAAATCTCCAACATAATCGTATTTCTGTGGATAAATTGGATACCCTTTTTTATCAATGTGGTAAAATCTTTCACCATCCTTAACTACGCATAAGTCTTCTTGAAAGTTCCCAACCCATGAGAAAGTATTTGGGTAAATTCGTTCACCATCAGCTTTGATGTGAAAATACTCTTGATTGAGAGCTACAGCAACAAGGCCACAGTAAAAACCATATGTTTTATCATATCTTTTACTATATGCAGCATTGCCATTTAATTTAATATGGTATGCCCCAGAGCTATCTTGAACCGCTGCAAGCCCAATAGAAGAAAATTTCAGTACCGACAGGAATCGAACGCTATATAGGGGAATGCCGTCAAGTAAATGAAAAGTTGCGCAATCGGAAATAGTAATGTTTTTTAATTGTTTCATAATTCATGTCACTAAAGGTTTTCGCATATTACAGCCTTTGCATAGTTCTTTGGAGAGGTAGGTTTTTCTTAAGTCATTATATGCACTACTTGACCAAATTTCCTGTAATGATTGCTCATTTATATTTCCAAAATTTCCCAACGATTTACGCAAATTATCAGGAGCGCAACATGGACTAAACACTCCTTCAGTATTAATCCAAGCTTCTTTGCCTAAGAATGGACATAAGCCCCCTGGTGCAAGGTCGTGGACGGCGTTTTCATCAAGGAATGAAATATTTTCAAGGGTAATGAGTTTGCCATTTTTTAGTTTTTTATTGTTAGCAATCTCCAAGACTTTGTGCACTATTTGGTTCCATTTTGCTATAGATTCCTTACTCCTACGCATAGATTGATTTTTTATTTCATCAAAATGTGCCCATAGATGGTGGCCTTTGACTCGATCTATATTTAAATCAATTGCTAATGCTATTATGTCGGGAAGTTCATTTACATTTTCTTCTAAAAAGGTGAGCTGTAACGTTATGGTGCATTTATTTTCCCCGGTGGATTCATCCCTTGCTTTAATAAATTCTTTTAAATTAGGGAGTACTTGATCCCATTTAGAACCTAACATAATTTTTTCATGAGTATCTTTTGTAGCGCCATTCCAAGAAATCTTTATATCTGATAAAATAGGGATAAGAAGCTCAGCCCACTTTGCCACTCCTTTTATAGGGAAAGAGCCATTAGTAGTAAGATTAAGTTTTAAGTTATATTTGTGGCATAGTTCAATTATTCTATCAAAGTCTTTATATAATAAAGGCTCCCCCATAGTAGAAGGTATGATTTCTCTAAGGGGAGTGCCAACAGAATCAGATAAAATTTTCTCAATTGTTTCAATTGGCATTATTCTTTTCCTCTTGTTTTGAGCAAGTCTATTATCTTTTGCTTGGCTGTAAGGGGAAAAGCATTCACACATTATACATTGATAATTGCAATGATCTGGGTTTGTATCAAAGGTTATTCGCCATGGGCCAGGCTTAGAATATGTTTTTTTGCCCATTTGAGTTAGAGTCTTATTATATATTCCTTCTACTTTAGTAACGTGCTCTGTAATATCAGGTACTTGTCTATCATTAGAGAATAAATATCCATACCCCCCAAGCTGCTGTGCCAGCTCTGGTTTATCAACAAATTCCTGCATTTTATCAGTAAGGTCTTTAGTATCTCTGTGTTTAAATAATAACCCATTCTTCATATGGGTTACATACTCACTCATTCCACCATAATTTGCAGTGAGCACAGCTACACCAGCCTGTTGAGCTTCATGTATAACTAATGGTGAATTTTCTCCCCAAATTGAGGGGACAACAATGGCGTCAACTTTATTAAAGACTTCTTCTACAATTTTACTATTGTCATACCCACCCATCCATACAATACGCTTTGTGGCTTCTTGATTGGATGCTGCTATAGCTTTAAGTGAGGTAGTCTCATCTTTTGAGGTACCCCATATTCTTAAAATAGGTTCACCTTTTAGCTTAATAAATGCCTCAATCAGGTTATGTATTCCCTTCTGCGGGGTGTGTGTTCCTATGTAGCCGAAAACAAATTTTGGTTCTTCAACTCTCTTCCTGCCATTTAGTCGCTTTAAATTAAAGCCATAATCAAGGTAAGTGACTTTTTGTTTTGCTAAATAAAATTCTTTAATAAATTTTTCCGTCAAAAATTGAGAGGGAGAGATGAAGTGATCAATATAATCAATAACTGAACGAGCTTTGCTCATCCTTTTATGAATCCAATCTCTCCAATATTCAAGGTCGTCTTGATAATCTGTTATGTCTCCAGAGAAGCTGCCCCTATAGCACTGGCTGGCGCATTTCAAGTCTTCTTGTCCATCGCATAATGCCCAGGGTTCATTAGAATTCCTCTGAATAAATTGCCCCCGAGGACACATAAGCCAAAAGTCATGTAACGTAAAAATGGATGGAATGCCCAATTCTTTAGTTATTCTGGGTAAATTGATTGAAAGATGATTGAGATGACCGAAGTGTACAACATCAGGAGAGAAAGTGTTTAATATTTCCTTAAATTTTGTTTCTACTGGTAAATGCACATATTGATCGCGATATTTAGAGCGAGGAATATTTAAAAGATGGATTAATATTCTTGGATCCTGAGCGTCTAGCTCAGTGGTATAATAATAATCTTGTGTAAAACTATTTTCCTGGCGGGTAAAAATTTGCACTTCATGGTTATTAGCCAACTCGTGAGCTAGTATTTGGCTATAAACTTCAGATCCAGCGCTATAGCGAGGAGGATAACCGTGTATGACCTTTAAAATTTTCATCTTCATTTTCCATTATTGTAGGGTGTAATGCCGCCTTATTTGATTTAAGTGCTGCTAAATATTTTAAAATGCCTTCTTTGATACTATGTTTGGGGTGCCACCCTAATAGGATCTTTGCCCTTGTATAATCACCATAAAATTTTGAGGGATAAATAAGATCCTTTGCATTCAACTCAATGTTGGAGGAACTACTACTCAAGCTTATAATGAGTTCAGCTAAATCAAGTAATGATGTGCCAATGCCTGTTGTAAAATGAATTGGCGGTAATGACTCATCACACGTAGACATCAACTCGATGACTTTAATTAGTCCAGATACTACATCATCAACGTAAGTGAAATCTAATATAGAATCTGCGCCATTTACCTTTAAAGGTAGATTATTTATGGCATTGTAACAAAAAGCAGGAACCACTCGTTCAGAGTAATCATGCATACCTCCGAAAACATTTGAAAATCTTAATATTGCAGTTCGCAACCCAGCATCTTTTCTAGCATCATTTACAAGGGTTTCTGCAAGGACTTTGCTTTTTGCATAATGATTATGAGGTTGAATTGCAGCTTCTTCGTTGACAGGGAATGTATTTTGTTGCCCGTATACCTCTCTGCTACTAGCATATATAAGCCAGGGCCTATTTGGTGCTCGTAAGCAGGCATTAATAATATTTCTGGTACCATCGACATTAACTTCTTTACACAGCTGAGGGTTTTGCTCTCCCCAAATTACTCTTGAGACAGCTGCTAAGTGAATCACACCTGTACAATTTTGTACGATTTGGGTGATCATCTCAGTATCTAAGATATCCACAGGAGCAAAATTGCATGAATTTCCCCTGATATCTACAGGGTCAATATCGTAGCTAGAGCCGCTTAAATAATTTATTAATGCACTTCCAATCAGTCCAGAAGAGCCTGTAATCATTATTTTTTTCACATGAGTAATAAAAAACTTAACAAGTTATTCAACCTATAGTAGCTTTTTATTTAAAAAACAACCTTAAATTTAAAAGGCCGAGAGATGTTAGTCATTAAGGGAATTAATTATGCTTTGCGTGGCTTAAAGTCCATCGCATTCCAGATAGTTTTAATTTTTTTGTTAGTTTTGATTTGGACAAGTTTTGAAACACTTTTACTGTACGCTTTAAAGTTAATTATAGACGACATTGAAGGGTTAGATTCTATACATAGTTTATGGAGTAATTATTTAGGCATTTTTGCAATAACTGTATTTTTTATTGAAGCCCCAATGCGCCTTGCAAGCTACATACATGCAAATGCATTGCCAAAAACAGCACTTGTATTAAGAGGGATTTTTACTGATAAACTTTTAAATAAAGGCTTGGTATTTTTTGACAATAAGAGAATAGGTAACCTAGTTTCAAGAATAGCTGAACTTCCACAAGCTACTGAAAATATTATTAAAATTTTACTTTATGGAGTGATTAGCGGTAGCTTTGGTTTTTTCATCACAGTTCTTTTAGTGGCGCTAAACCTAGGGCTTCTAGCTTTATATTTTCTGATATGGTACATTTTGATGATGATTATAGGAGTTTGTTTTATTAAGCAAACAATAATTATCTCACAAAATTATGCTCAAGAGGTAAATACTGCAAATGCTGAGCTTACCGGGTTGTTGCAAAATATTGTAAGTGTTAAAATGGCAAATAAAGAAGGTTCCGAAAGCAACAGAATAAAGCAATTTTTTCAAACTGTAGCCAAATACCAAACACAATTAGAAATGCTCTCTTTTAAAGCTGATACCTTAAGGAGTATTATTTCAGGTGGTTTGTTTATTGGTTTATTTGCGTTTGTGTTAGCTCATGTTTACAAAGGTGAGGCCTCTATAGGAGATTTAGTGTTTGTTATGAGTTCGGCTTGTCTTGTTCGGCGCGATATTTGGCGTGTATCTTTACAGTTAACTGAGGTGTATAGGTATTTTGGGTTTATAAAAGAAATAGAAATAATAGCTACTCCTGATGAAGAGAAAAATCTCCGTGTCACAGAAAAAAGACTTACTAATATTAAATCTATTAGGTTTCATTCAATATGTTTTAAGTTCAACAAAGATACATCAATCTTGCAAGGTGTAGATTTTGAAATCAAGAAAGGTATGAAAGTTGCTTTGGTAGGTGCCTCAGGAGCAGGCAAAACTACTTTGATTAAACTTATACATGGTATTTATACACCATATAAAGGACAAATTTTCCTTAATGACGTTAGTCAGGATTCTTTTTCAGCATCCTCAATTGTAGAAAATATAGCGTATGTATCTCAGGAACCTATTTTATTCAATCGTTCTATTCGAGATAACATTACTTACTTAAACAGTGATGCAGATGACAAGTATATAGAGAGAATTGCAAAAGTTACCTTGTGTGATGAATTCATAAATAAGTTGCCACATAAATATGACACCATATTAAATAATTCGGGTAATGAGCTATCTGCAGGTCAAAAGCAAAGGATTGCAGTAGCTAGAGCACTGTGCTCTAAAGCAAAATGGATTATTCTTGATGAACCTTCGTCTGCCCTAGATGCGAAAACTGAGGCTAAATTAATAAAGAACTTGCTAACTTATTGTCGAAATCGAACTTTAATAATCATTACCCATAACCTAGAAATTATACAGGAAATGGATAAAATTCTGCTGCTAGAAAATGGGTTGATAGCTGCAGATGGGGGGCATGCAGAATTAAAAAAGAAATCTAAATCATATAAAACTTTTATCAAGTGGGTACATAATGGGTAATAGGATTATTAGGCCTCTTCAAAAACTCGCTTCTGGTAGCAGGATGCAAGGAGCCCACGGAGCGGAAGACCGGAGTGTATTCAATATACATGAGGATCTGAGCACCGGAGCGACATTGCAACGTGCAGCAGAAGTAGAGTTTACGAAGAGGCCTATTGATTTAAGAAGTGATACTACAACATTACCAACAGTTCAGCTAATAAGAAGCATGGTTCAAGCTGAAGTGGGAGATTATGCTTATGGTGAGGATAAAGCTTGTAATGAACTAATTAGCTATTGTAAAGAGCTGTTTAAGGTTGAAGATGCAATATTTGTAACTAGTGGAATGTTAGCTAACCGTCTTGCTGTCATGACGCAAACTGAACCAGGGGATGAGATCATCACTGATTATAACTATCATATAAACTTTTTTGATAGTGCCGCAACAGCTAAGGTTTGTGGTGTGGTATTAAATTGCATTCATTCTGATGATGGTGTTATGACTGTAAATCATATAGAACAAGCTATAAAGTCTAAACCTAGGTATAAGACTTTTGCTCAGGTAAAGCTTGTGACAATTGAGAATACTATTAATAGCTATCAGGGAAAGATTTTTCCATTTCCAGTGCAACAGAGGGTTTATAAATACCTTAAGCAAAATAACATCAACTTACATCTTGATGGAGCCAGAATATTCAATGCCCATGTTGTCACTCGCATACCTTTAAGTGAATATGCTAAATACACTGATACATTAAGTTTCTGCTTTTCGAAGGGGTTAGGCGCGCCATTTGGATCTATGCTATTGGGTAGGAAAGATATTATCGAGAAGGCAAGAAGGTACCAGGCGTGGTTAGGAAGTAGTTACCATCAAATTGGTTTCCAAGCTAAGGCTGCGCTATATGCCTTGCAAAACAATATCTCAAAACTTGAACAAGATAATCAGCTTGCTCAACTACTCTTTGAAAAGCTCTCATATTTAAAAGGTATAAAGCTATTAAATACAGTAGAAACGAACATGGTGGGGTTTAATATTTCATCTTTACAAGTAAGTAATGATACCTTTTTAAATGAATGCGCTAGAAATGGAGTGTTACTATTTCCTTGGCTTGATAATCAAATTAGAGCAGTGGTCCATCTTGGGATTAGCAAATTTGATATTGAATACGCTTATAAAGCAATTGAGCTAGCAGTGCATAAACTAATCGAAAATAGGGGTAAATGACAATAAAAATTGATTACTTTAGTGATACAAATATTATACCTTCAGAGGAAATGCTGAAGTATATGATGAAGGCAAAAGTAGGGAATGAAGCTGCTGGTGAGGATCCAACGGTTAACCAATTAATAGAAAAGGTTTGCCACTTACTAGGGAAAGAGTCGGCTATTTTTTTGCCAACTGGTACTATGGCTAATACTATTGCGTTTAGAGTGCATTGTGATCGCCCGGGAGATATTGTAGTTTTAGATGAAACTTCCCATCCATTGAAAGTTCAATCTGGCTCAATCTCAGGCCTTGCGGGTGCAACCCCTTATCCAATTTCGGGCATAAGAGGGATATACACCAAGAAACAGATAGAACCAATTATAAAAAAAGGGGGAGGGCGCAACCTGCCAAGGATAAGGTTAATTTCAATTGAACAAACTACTAACTTTGGTGGAGGGGCGGTTTGGCCAATTGAGCAAATTGAAGAAGTATGCTCCTTTGCGCGGGCTAATCAAGTGCGCCCTCATTTAGATGGGGCAAGGTTATTTAATGCACATGTAGCAACCCAAATACCTATAAAAGAATATGCTAAGCATTTTGATTCTGTCTATTTAGATTTTGCGAAGGGATTAGGGGCTCCAATTGGAGCAATTTTAGCTGGTAACAGAGCTTTCATTGAAGAAGCTTGGTATTATAAGTTCCAGCAGGGTGGGGCCATGCATCAGTCTGGCATTTTAGCAGCATCTTGCATATATGCTTTGGATAATAATATTCCAAAGCTATTAGATGATCATAAGAAAAGTGCAATGCTGGCAAAAGGGCTTAGCGGAATTTCTCAAATCGATATTCAACCAAAAGACTATCTTACAAATATTCTCTTTTTTAAATTACAGAAAACCAAATTCACCGTTGAAACTTTTATACAGGCGCTACGTAAAGAAAATATAAGGATGCTGGCAATGGAAGATAAGATTCGTGCTATAGTCCATATGGGTATATCCGAAGAAGATATAAAAAATACAATAAGCGTTATATCAAAAATCCTTTGCATATAATACCAATTCCCGAAAATAATTGCGCATAAGCATATATCTTATTGTCAAATTTTCTTGATAAAAAAGTTTATAATATGTCGATATTACAGAACTTTTTTCTCTTCGCAATTTGCCAAAATTTATATACTTCTTTCCCAATTATTTTCGGGAATTGGTATAAGTTCCGCAAAAGATTCGTATGGCTACAGAGGATTGGGAGAGAAAGAAGTTGATTTATATTACTATGGATATTATTATATCTATAGTAAGCTATACAGTTTTATAGAGGATATTATGATATCTATCTGCATGATGACGCCACAGGAGATGCAAAAGAAAATAGCCTCTGCAGTGCGTTCTAAAAGGCTTGAGCTAAATTTAAGCCAGCAGAGTTTGTCTGCAATGTCGGGCGTAAGCTATGGTGTTTTAAAGAAATTCGAGCGTACAGGGCAGATATCTTTGGAATCATTGCTCAAATTAGCCCTAGCACTTGGAAAAATGAATGATTTTAATGGCCTCTTTGCGCCTGATAAACCTGAAGCAGCCTTATCACTTGATGATCTGATTGAAGATAGTACAAGAAAAAGAGGGAGAAAATGAGCGTCCCCTCGCAAGACCTTGTTTATGTATATTATCACGGAACTAAGGATAAACAGTTCATGGGGCGATTGCTGCTAAAAAATAGACAAATCTTTTTTGAGTATGATGCCGCCTTTATCAAGACAGGCCTCAAGCTATCACCTTTTAAACTACCGCTTAAAGCTGGTGTAATTCCCTCCACTGATCGAACTTTTGAAGGATTATTTGGTGTTTTTAACGATAGTCTACCTGATGGTTGGGGGCGATTACTCTTGGATCGTAAATTGATGGGTTTAGGCGTAAACCCTGGGGCCCTCTCGCCCCTTGATCGCCTTTGTTTTGTTGGGGGCCACGGTATGGGTGCACTCTCTTATGAACCAGAAAATCCAAATTTTGCTGCAAATTTACCAACAGATTTAGACGAAATTTACCATGAAATTCAAGCTACATTAGATGAAAATGATACTTACGTTGATGAGTTGCTTATTTTAGGCGGCTCTTCAGCAGGTGCACGGCCTAAGGCATTGCTGCGTATAGATAATGTGGATTGGCTGATTAAATTTAGAGCTAGTTTTGATTCCAAAGATATAGGAAGCATTGAATATGCTTATCATTTCATGGCTAAAGAGGCTGGGCTTCATGTGCCGGAAGCCAAGCTTTTTCCATCAAGGAAAGGCCTCGGCTTTTTTGGTGTGAAACGCTTTGACCGCAAAGATAATAAAAAAGTTCATATGCATACAGTTGCAGGTCTCCTTCACGCAGATCACCGGGAACCATCACTGGATTATGAAACAATTATGAAAGCAACCCTTTACCTAACCCGTGATGTAAGGGAATGCGAAGTTCAATTTAGAAATGCCGTCTTTAATGTGCTGAGCCATAATCGCGATGATCATTCAAAAAACTTTTCGTTTTTAATGGATGCAAACGGCACCTGGAGTGTATCACCAGCCTACGATTTGACTTTTTCTTCAGGTCCAGCAGGTGAGCATTCCACTATGATCATGGGCGAAGGAAAAAACCCGACCAAGGGCCACTTGTTAAAACTGGCAAGTGTTGGCAATATCAAACAAGATAAAGCTTTAGAGATTATCGATCAAGTGCGCAGCGCAACTCAAAAATGGCATGAGTTTGCAGCAAAAGCCGGCGTTTCAAAATTGCAGACCAAAAATATTGGAGAGGTTTTAAATGCGATTAATAAAAATATAGCGATATAAAACACATTCTTAAGAGTTGTTGCCACTTATAAAAACTCTATAAGCGGCAATAAGTGTGTTGCAAAAATAGTTATTGCCACTTATACTCCTCATATAGATGGCAATAACTTTAAGGCATATGAATATAGTAGGTAGAGAAAGGGAGATAGACACCCTCAATAAGATTTCATCATCCAATCAAGCTGAGTTTGTTGTTATATATGGCCGGCGGCGTATTGGTAAAACATTTTTAGTACAAAAATTTTTTGCTCAAAAGAGCGTTTATTTGGAATGTACTGGCATAAAAGATGGGTCTTTAAAAGAACAACTCACTCATTTTATGGAAGTATTTATAAAGGTTTTTTATCCTAACATTCCTATCAACAGCATATTTGCACCCCCGAAAACATGGCAAGAAGCTTTTAAAATTTTAACATCAGAAATTAAGAAAATCCCGACTGAAAATCAAGTAATAGTATTTCTAGATGAATTGCCTTGGCTTGCTACACCAAGGTCAGAGCTTTTACAAAACTTAGATTATTTTTGGAACACTGAATGGAGCAAAATTCCCAATTTTAAGCTTATTGTGTGCGGCTCTGCAGCATCTTGGATGAAAAATAACTTAATCAATGCTAAAGGTGGGTTACATAATAGGGTCACTAGAACCTTGTTACTCGAACCTTTTAATTTAGCCGAAACAAAGCTCTATTTAAAGAAGAAGAAAATGAAAATATCTAATAAGGATGCACTAGATCTTTATATGGTGATGGGAGGAGTACCATATTACCTTAATCATCTGGATCCATCTAGATCCATTGCACAGAATATTACTAATCTATGCTTCAAAAAGGATGGGCTTTTATATAATGAATTCCCAAAACTTTTTAGATCACTTTTTGATCAGCCAGAACTTTCTATGAAGATAGTTAAGGCGATTGCGGCAAAAACCTATGGCATTTCTTTAGCTGAGCTTATTAAGAAAACAGCAAAATCCGTGGGTGGTAGGTTTCAAGAAAAGCTTGATGAACTAGAGGCAGCTGGTTTTATCCAGAAATTCTTACCTTATGGGCGAAAAAAAAGGGATCATTTTTATCGGCTTATAGATCCATATTGTCTTTTTTACCTTACTTGGATAGTTGAATTTGTTGAAGGTAGTAGTATTCCATATGGTGTAGATTATTGGTCTGGCCTATTACAGTCTGGACGTTGGAATAATTGGGCAGGTTATGCTTTTGAAAATACGTGCCTTCTTCATGTGGATAAAATAATCAAAGCTTTGGGGTTAGAGGGAATTGGTTGTAGGATTAGTAGATGGAGACACGTACCTAGCGTGGGATCCAAGGAGCTTGGTGCAGAGATTGATCTTATAATTGACCGTGATGATGGGGCAATAACCTTATGTGAGGTGAAATATTCTATACAACCTTTCATAATCGATAAAGCATATGCTAAAATATTAGCTAACAAAATAGAAGTTTTCGAAAGGCATCTTAAACCCGCCAAGACTGTTTTCTTGATTATGATTACAACAGGTGGATTAAAGAAAAACCTATGGTCTGAAGACCTTATTTCTAAGTCATTAGAGTTAAAAGATTTGTTTTAAAGCCCATGCAACTACTACAAAAACCTTAGGTATAAGGGAAATGCATCGTAAGAAATTGAAGTACAAACACTTATGGGTTTTATCAGTGCATACCTAGACTCTTAAAATCGGTCGCCGCGGCGACCGATACAGTATTAATAAAATGCCTGTCTCAGCATCATATAAAAATCAGATCTTAGCTTTCTTTTCTGCCCAAGAGATAGCTGGATGTCTAGCAATCTGGCAAGCAAGATTTACATTATTGGTGATAAGAGATGGCCTTATTTCTCCGTATTCCCTTACCTCTTCAATAAATTTCCTATCATTTACATTCAAGGGAATTATGTGAGCAAGCTGCTGCCGTAATTCTTCAATCATTTTTATTTTTTGGAAAGCTGTCTTGTTTCAATAATGGCAGCAGCTGACTATGTACATCTGCTAAATCATAATTTATTGCTTCAATAACCTCAGCTCAACATAAGAGGACCGTAAGCTGTTGATATAGCTAAGTTCACATAAAAGAGTCATACTAAAAAGGTATTAAAGATGTCGTCTATAGAGCAATATGTTGTTCTGCGTATATGTTTAGCTTGA
>JAQSWL010000086.1 GCA_029266655.1 Candidatus Midichloriaceae bacterium
GGCTCAAACTGGCTATATTTAGTTGCCTATTCGCCTAATAAATACCAAAATTTCTCTCTTTCTTCTATTTCTACTTACACAATCTCAATGACAGAACCGAATGCACAAACAATACCCCCTGCTCGTTCTTCTTGAAGCGATTGAGTTTAGCTCTTTGAATGCGTCTTCTTTGGTAGTAACTTTATCTTATCTCCCACTCTAACCCTTGATTATTGCCCGCCTATTTCCTTATCGGATTTTGTCTTTGCAATTTTCACCTTACCGGCAAACTGGCCAAGCACTGTATTCCCATCAAGCTGGGAGTTATCTGCAAAATCCACCTCAGTTACATTCTTAACAACTCCGTTATTTACCCCTTTTCTCCCCATGTGAGCTGTTAAATTTTCAATATGTGCTTCGCCCACGCTTAATATTACATTTCGCCCTGCGCCGGTTAACTCGTCTAATACATTCACCATATGAGCTTCTCTGGCAGAGTCGTATTCTTTAGAATTTTTATTAACACCGAAATTTTTACCTTCTATCCCTATTACCATGATGTCATGTTCTTGGGCCACTTTATACAGCTTAGCATCCTGGTAAATTAATGAATTCTCAATTTCCTTTGGAATAGCTATTCTGTCTGTTGGATGCTTTTCGTTATGGCTAATAATGCCAGCAAGCTCAATTACGTCCTTCATTCCTAAATTAGCGCCATATTGCTTCCTTTCTAAAGCTATTACAGTACCCGGTAATATCTTGCCAGATTTAACACCTTCTAATAACGCGAGGATATTTTTATGGTGATCGGTCAAATGGTTATTTTCAGGTAGTATTGTAAGAGATCCTTTATTGCCTTTCACTAATTCCATATATAAGCGTTTAGTGGATTTAGCAAAATCCGCATCCCTTTGTTCTTGGGCACTCTCGCTAAAATTGGCTAACCCCTGGGCAAAACTCTCTCTATCTGGATTTGCCTTCATTAGATACTTATGTAGGCTATATTGAACCTTGCCATCTACACCTTCTGTCTCTAAACTTCTTACAAGATTTGCTTTCTCTATCTTTTTAAGATGCTGCCCATCAAACTCTGTTCCCGAAGTCTGTTTTGGGGCATCTTGACCACTTAGCTTTAGTTCACCCCCTTGTTTCTGTTTTTTTCCTTCTTCTTTACTTTCGGGAGAATGGGTAGTGGTTTTTTCAACCTCTTCCTTTTCCTCTTTTAACGACGTTTCTTTCATTTGTGCGATCAAGCTTTCATTAAGGTCTTTATGATCATCACCTATCCAAAGAATTAATTCTTCAGAGCCGCTTAGGAGTTCTACTGTAGAGTTTTTCTCCATTTGCAAACTTTCAGCTATGAAGTTTATGGACGCTATGAACTCTTTAAGAGCTGTTATCTCCCTCTGCGCTATTACAGCAGATCTTATAATACCAGCTTCTGATATATGTTCATATAGCTCAGACTGGACTGCCATTTCGTAATCATAACCTTCTGTAAACAATTTTGGATACTTATTCAAAATTAATTTAATTTGCTGCGCTTTAAATGATACATTATATCGTCGAGTTTGTGAGTTACCATCCAATACAGTATATAATTCGTGACGGCTATTAAAGCCTACTTCGAGACAAGTAGCAGTGCATTTAGTAAAATCAACTACGGGGGAGCAAGTACTAACCACCCCATTAATTGGATACACTACTATAGCAGGTGGATGTTTCCCATCTGCTACTATTACATTAGTAAAAGTAAATATGTATTCCGGAGTATCTTCTATTGCGTATAATACGGTATAAATGTTTTTTAGTCCTTCATAATCCTCTAAACCTGTAGAAATATTACTTGAGCAATTACCTATCTCTTTTAATATATCTTCCTTAGATAGCGGCTCTTGATCTTCATTCAACAATAAATCAGATAGTTTCCATACTCCTTGCCCAAATTTTGTACCTGCTGCTCCAATTAAAGATATTTCCAAAACATTACCTTGAGGAAACTTTGAAAATACCTCTTGTTTAATGGACTCGTGGCTAATATGGTAGTCCACGTGCGCTAAGGCTGTCATGCCTGTGTTTCGATCCCTAACTATTAATACTATACAGTTTTGAATATTATTAGTTCCAATAGGTGCATTACTAGAAAAACCTGCCTCATGTTGATCAATAAATATAGTATTTGGTGCAATATCTCCATATGCACATGCGCCACACCATACTAACCACGGAAAGTATTGCTCCGAACAAAACTGAGCTTCAGATATTTGTCCACATTTGAATAATGCTTCATAATATTCCATATAACAAAATTTTCTAATATTCTCGTCTTGTGCTTGGTCAATATTTTCTATAATCTTATTAGCGGCTAACAATGCCATCTGTGGGTTATCCATTTCTAGCAGTACCTTCACTATCATCTTATATCCAGAGGCAACTACTTTGATGCAGTTTTGACTTAAAGCCTTTGTTACCACTCCATTCAATATTCCAATCTTTTGAGGTAAATCCCACTGCGAAACACAAGCACTCATTAGCACATCTTGTAACTTCATCTCGATTTCACTTATGTTCATCTGCAAGCTTGCTTCATTGCTATAACAAGCAAGAAATTGATCAATGTTACTAGGTTTGGGTGTTTGTTCTTCAGTTGGCTGCACTTCTATAGCTGGCTTCTTTGCCGGTCTTTGTCTTTCTCCCTCAATATCTTCCCCTTCTCTTTTTTTCATATACTTTTCCTATAGCGATCTAACCTTAAGTCTATGATAAGTTTGTTAATAACAAGTTAATTCCAATAAATAATTTGGAAGCATTTATTGTATAGGGTAAGGGGTTAAATCTTAAATAAAATTGCTTTTATAATAAATTTATGGTAAATTTTATAGTATTATAATAGTTATAATAGCGAGGTGCATAATGCGCTCAAATGAAACCCCACAGCGCCCACATTCTATGCATCCATGGTCTAATCCGCCAATCGCGGTGAACTCTGGCTCTGACTCTGACTTTGATAGTATGATGAGGCAACTAGCAAGCCAAGCAGTACAAACAGAAGAAGGTAAATGTAAAGAATTGAATAGATATACGGCTCAAGAACTATTAAATTTTCTGTATGCCAGCTCGAATGTTAATGACGTGAGAGAAAAGTTCAGTATATCAGCGTTATATGGTTCTGCTGATCAAACCTTTCTACACTGCATAGCTAATGACATTAATACTGAAAATAGAGACAAGTTGTTAAAATTAGCACAAGAAGCTATTAATGCCGGAGTATCTATCGACGCAAAAGATGTACATAACTGCACTGCTTTATATCATGCTGTATCTAATTATCCTTTTATCAAAGATCCAAAGTTAATAGAGTGGTTGTTAGAAAAAGGGGCTAACCCAAATATCCAATGTGCGGAAGGCAACACAGCTTTACATAGAGCAGCAACCTTCTCTACCTCTGCAGTGTCTGATTTGTTATTGAGTTTTAGTGCTGATCCCAAAATAAATAACGACGCCGGGTTAATGCCAAGGCAAAGCCTTATAAATACGAAACATCTCAACATTAACCATTTAAGAGAGTATGATAAGATAGTTGAAAAATGGGGTAGTGCGCTTACTTGCGACTCCATATCTACTCGTCTATAAAAGCTAATACTTTGCAGAGGAAGATCCAATTACATATTTATAAATGAGTCATCAATCAACACAAACAATAACCCCTCCCTGTCCTTCTTGAAGCGATTGAATCTAGCTCTTCGAGAGCGGCTTCTTTGGTATTAAATGTATCAAGCTTATAGCCGCCGAGTTTATTGTAGATACCACCCCAGCTTTTCAAAATACACCATTATAATATAATATTTGTGTGCGCTTATAACATTTCTGGAAAATAAATTACACATGCGCTTCAATCTTTGCTTTTATGGTTTGATGTGAAAGTTTGTAATATATGCAATATTACTGCACTTTCCCACCTTCCCATAAAATCAAATCTTTTCACGCATCTGCCAATTTATTTTCCAGAAATGTTATAATAAATCTATTTAGCCATATAGTTCTTTTAAGTGCTTCATTTTAGCTTTGAATAGCTTAATGGCCTTAAGCGCTATCAGCTCTTCGCGTTCTTTCCAAGTGAGGTAGTCTAAATCCATCTGATCAACTTCTTCACTCGCTGCTTGCCACAACATTTTTTGTAGTGCGCTATCTCCAATTGCTTCTATATTATATCGCATTTTTCCCTCCTATTTAATTTTTACTAATCTATATAATGTAGCCTTACCAATTTTAAACATCTTGCAGATTTCTGAGATCTCATTGCTTTTATCTGCATATAATTTACGCAGCAACTGAACTTGAGTTTCTGTTAGCTTCTTTGGCCTCCCCCCAAGTCTTCCTCTGGCCCTTGCTGCCTTTAAACCGGCATTAGTTCGCTCTCTAATAATATCACGCTCAAATTCCGCCAAGGCTGCAAATACATGAAAAAATAGTCTACCACCGGAAGTTGTGGTATCAATATTTTCTTGCAATGACCGAAATCCAATTTTCCGCTTCTCAAAGCTTTGTACTTCATCTATCAGGTTTTTCAAAGATCTACCTAGCCGATCTAATTTGTAAACCACGACTGTGTCATGGCCATCTCTGATAAACTCCTTCATATTCTTGAGCTCGGTACGATCTGAGATTGCGCCAGTGATTTTTTCAGCAAAGATTTTCTCGCACCCAGCTACACGCAAAGCATCGATTTGCATGTCTAGATTTTGGTCAGTAGTTGAAACTCTTGCATATCCTACCAGCATATTACCTTATGAGCTTAATGTTAACATCTAGCAATTGCACCTTATCCCAGATTTTATCTGCGGTGTAGATAGGATAGCCAGTTACCTTAGAAAGCGCTAAACATGCTCTATCACCCATAGATAACCCGAATGACTTGGTTTCAGCATATAAACTTGCTGCGACATATGCCTGCTCACCACTGAAAGCCATAATATCACTTACTAACTTCTCTATTACATCTTGTGCTTCTTGCTGGCTATAGCCTCTACGGTCAATTAAGAACTTAGCTACTTCAGAGGCATTGACAGCGGACATTATGGAATTGTCTATTACCTCTTCTAACATTGCCCACCCTGCTTCACCATTCATTAGGGCAATAAGCGCAGAGGCATCCAGTATTATTTTTCTATACTGTGTCATTATCCCTCACCTTTTCTAAATCTCTTTCTGATTGGCGCATTTCTAAAAATTCATCAACTGCAGATTTTGAAGAATCCCCCCGGCTTTTAAAATCTGCTTGGATCTGTTGTATAACATCGGTTTGTTTAAGTATTACTAATTGCTCATTAATGTATCTAAGTATTAATGTGTCATGTGGTTTAAATTTCATTATCTTGCGAAGTTTTGCAGGAATTAAAACTTTGCCTTGTGTATCAATATGTGCTCTTAAATCATTCATAGTATATTGCCAATATCCATATTTATTACTTAATATAATATATTATCATAATACATGAAAGTGATATATTACTAAGTAGTCTTATAAGTCTAATAAAAAGAGAGATTATTATATTATGATAATGAGATAAGTTTAAAGAGTAATTTTTACTAAAAAGAGGTGATTTTTACTCTTAGGCAAATCTAGAATCAAAAACGGTCGTTTTTGGGAGAGTATGGAATCTAAAGTATAGGTGTAAATAAGTTGACATAAAGTCGCATGAATGCGATTATAGGATAAATTAGATGCCAGCACACATGCCTATAATGAATCAAAAGGAAGTTCTTATTTATACTGATAGTAGAGATAAGCAGCCTTTTATAATGTGGTTAGA
>JAQSWL010000087.1 GCA_029266655.1 Candidatus Midichloriaceae bacterium
CGCAAAAGCACTTAACACTTCTAAAATTAATTCATCCAAGAGATGATAATCAATATTATACAGAGCTAAAGAGATATGCAGATATAGAATTAGAATTAGAATTAGGAGCGTATGAAAATGCTGCATTATGCTATGGTGTTTTAGCACAAAGCGCCCCAAGCGAAAAAGAACAAGCAGAAGCTAAGAAAGGAATAAGGGCAGTAGAAGCAAATATAATTCTCAATTTACCAAATTCACCTGAAAATAAAGTATTAGAAGAAATAGATTCATATGCTATCATAGGTGATTATTTTAATATGGAACCAGTATTAAAGAAATTAGAAAGAGCTGGTGATCTATTTTTAGAAGCAGGAAGATATGAACCAGCAACAAAGATTTATTATAAGCTCATTAGTTTAATTCAATCTTTAGAACAAAGAGGAACTAAGATAGCAGATGGTTTACTTGAGCTGGAGAAGCGAGTGTTTATCAAGCTATCACATGCATTTAATGGAGAGTGCGTATGCATACCTGTATTTTACCATAAAAATAAGCTTGAGAAGATTCGTAAGAGTTTACCAGATGGTATAAAAGGTGATTTGGTAAAGGTACAACAAAATTGGAATAATGATTTTGAAGATTTACTTAAGGGTATAGTAAGAGAAGCAGAAGCACAGTTAGGAGATATATATAAATGTGCAATACTATCCATCGGATCACTTGCAAGAAGAGAGGCCTCACTGTATTCAGATGTAGACCTGATGATTATGACCAAGGATGCAATTAAGGGAAATACAGAGGGTACAGAATACTTTAAAGCACTAATAGATTTGATTAAAGTAAAGATCATAAGTTTAGGTGAAATGCTAAGTTTACCAGCAGGAGTTAAAGAAAGAGAAGTAAAAGGTAAAATAAAGCTGCATTATGATATAGCAGGGTTTTTTCCAAGCATTGAAAGAGCTATATGTATAGGGACTGCTAAGGAATTGATAGAAGATGTGGTTATAGAGCATCAGCATTATCAATATCAAGCTGCGATACAGGATAGTTCATTATTGAATTCAGGAAAAGAAGCGAAAGAAATCTATCAAGAGTACCAGGAAGCATTAACACAAAGGAACAAGCTGGCCAAAGCGAGTATCACAGAGCAATTAGAATTGGAAACGTTTAAACTAGAGAAAGAGTTTAGTGAAATAGATATAAAAAACCAAATACTGAGATATCCAGTATTATTGATAAATAGGTTATTCGCTTATTATAATTTGCACATAAATAATTATGATAAATCACCAACAATAACAGAGTATAAAATAGATGAATTAGTCAAAGAAAGTAAAAGGAGAAATATTGATTTAGATAAGCTAGAGGGATGGGAAGATTTTCTGCTTTATTGTTTTAGTGAAGAAAGAGCAAAAGGATTAAAGAGATGGCTTAAGCTTGGTTATGAATTAAGGATAAAAGCACACTATCTATATGGGTCATCTGAAGATAATTCTGAGGTAATATATTTAGATAAAGGTACAGGTAAGGTTTACTTAACAAATGAAACTGGAAGGCATGATATCTGTGAGCTAGAAGAATTTGAAGAGCTTTATGAAAAAGAGATAAAGCCCATATATAGGTTAGTAGAGCTATGGGTTAAGTTAATAGATGCAAAAACAAAGGAAAAGCTATCAGAAGCACTTAGGAATGAATCAGTTCAATTTCTGCAAGAGTACGAAAAAACAGGAAATATAGAATATGCTAAGCAAGCAAACTGGTACTATGAAAAAGCAGTTGGATTTGATTTAGATGGCAGTGAGAAAGCATGGATAGAGTCGATAAAAGAGTTAGGTGAGCCTGCAAGATTAACAGGATATAGATTAGAGATTGTAGGTAATAACCAAAGTATAATAAGGTTGCCGTTAAAAGAAGAAATAGAAAAGCAATATTTACATCCAAATAATCACGAGATTGAAGGAAGAAGGAACGTAATCAAAGTTAATATAAATGGGCACTATTTCCATATCAAAGAATGTCCAGAAGCACCAGGAATGGAATACGCGGTTAGTTCGTTATCCCATCTATTATTTGGCTATACAACAACCCCATTTAGTACGCTTGCAAAATTAACAAAAAGCAATGGTGAGACAATTCCAGTCTTGATAAGCAGAACAGTAATTGGAGAATCTTTAAGGGAAGCTTTAGAAGAGGAACCAAATTTCCTGGATAAAAGTATAGATGAAGAAAGCTTTGGACTAAGCTTTATAAGAACATTATTGACTAGCCCACATGATGATCAAGCAGGGAATTATGTGGTACCAACTATTTTAAGCCCAAATAGTGAAAAGAAATTGAGGTTGTTTTGTGTAGACAATGATCATGGTTTCTTATCAACAGGAATAGAGCAAGGGTGGCTTCAAGAAGAAAAGTGTATTTTAAAGTCAATTTTATATTGCTCAGGAGCAATAAATAATGAGTTAAATGCTAAGGTAAAGAGTATATTGCTTAACTTAGAACCAAGTATATTACTAAAGTGGTTAAACAAGGTAGATAAAAGGGATATAATTAATAGAAAACTGTTTAAAGATGCTCCAAGAGAATTAAAAAAAGATTATAAGATTTTAAAAGATGGTGAAGCAGAAATAGTTGTTGTGGAAATACCAATATATTTTGGTGAAAATCTTGTGCAAAATCTTTATTTTAAGTTAATGCAATTACAGGAAATAATAGAAGAAGATATAGAAAACAATTATCTCAGCATCTTTTATAAGATAGATAGAGTAGTAGCGGGTCATTATATAAAGATGTTAGGAGAAAGAATCATAGGTTCTAATGAAGTGTTTGATAAAAAGTTTGCAGAGCAGTACACGCAAAAAGAAAAAAAGGATAATACAGGAAAAATAATAAGATATTCTACACCAAATAAGCCACCAGTAAAAAGAAGTGTGAAGCTAAAAGAAGCCCTTACCAGCTTACGAAAGCTATTTAGGAAAATTAAAGAGCTACCAAACATCAGAAATATGATGATTGAAGGAAAATGGCCAAATACAGACTTAGATTTAGAGTTAAAGCAAATGGTAATAAATGGGAGGGAATCGAAAGAGAGCAGCATATTTGTTGACAATATTTTTGAGGCTATAAATAAAAAATATAACAAGATTGAAGCTTTAACTAGGCAACGCAAGGTATTAGAGATGATAGCTTATAAAGGTTTCTTTTCAGCTGCATTTATTTCTGACTTTAGAAGACTAAACCTAAGAGGTTGTGAGGCCATAAAAAATGAAGATTTAAAGGTTGTATTACCAGAAGGGCTTGAGTGGTTAGATATAACAGATTGCCCAAATTTAACATTAAATGCTTTAGATATAATAGCTGAAAAATGCCCAAATTTGGAGACATTATATATAAGTGATGAGATTACAAAGAGAGGTTATAGACGGCGTCAATTTGATAAGCTAAAGAAATTAAGTATTGAGAAGTGCGAGGCAGGTAATAAAAAAGTATTTGAGCTTGCAAATAGCTGTATAAATTTGAAAAAGCTACAAATAACAAATCCTAGCGTACATTTAATAAATGCAACAAAAGAGGGATACTTAAAAATTATAAGACTATTTCTTGAAGAAGGAGCAGATGTTAATGAGGGATATAAAGAAGGAAAAACACTGTTAATGTTAGCTGCAGAAAATGGCAAAGAAGAAGCCGCGGAATTTTTACTAGGAAATGGAGCAGATATTAATGCTAAGGATAAAGACGGCAATACAGCCTTAGATCTGGCTTTTAGTTCAAGGAAAAGAAATATCGGGATAATTAAGCTGCTGTGTGCAAAAAATCCAAATGCGGTT
>JAQSWL010000034.1 GCA_029266655.1 Candidatus Midichloriaceae bacterium
TTCTGTTATTGGGTACAGTCTATGGGTCATAAATACCTTTTTCCCACACTTTACCATATCTTATTCCTTTTTAAAAGGGTTTGTTAACACTGCCTAATAAGGAGCTTAGCTTACCTCTCATAAATTTAAATGAAGAACGCTTTTTCAAAGCAGAGATTGGTAATATGTGCGGCAAATAGTTTGCATAATGAAATAAACCTCCCCTGGCAATAGTCCAAAGGAGGCTTATATGTAATAGTTTATGTGGAATACTTATTATTTCAAAGCTGCTAGCATTGTAGTGCCAAGAGTTGCAGGAGATTCAGATATATGAATTCCAGCGCTCTTCATCACTTCTATTTTAGCATCGGCAGTATCACTACCACCGGAAATTATAGCACCTGCGTGCCCCATTCTTTTTCCTGGAGGAGCAGTACGGCCAGCAATAAAGCCAACTACCGGCTTCTTAATTTTACAGTGCTTAATAAACTCTGCGCCTTCAACTTCTGCACCGCCACCAATTTCACCAATCATAACGATTGCATCGGTTTCAGGGTCAGCCATAAACATTTCTAAGCTGTCAACAAAGTTTGTACCATTAACAGGGTCACCACCAATACCTATGCAAGTGGATTGCCCCAAACCAACAGCTGTAGTTTGCGCTACTGCTTCATAAGTAAGTGTTCCAGAACGCGATACAATACCTATTCTACCTTTTTTATGAATATAGCCAGGCATAATACCAATCTTACATTCATCAGGCGTAATAATTCCCGGGCAGTTAGGTCCAATTAATCTTGTTTTAGAACCTTTAAGCGCTTTCTTAACTTTAACCATATCAAGCACTGGTATGCCCTCGGTTATGCAGACTGCAAGTTCAATTTTGGCGTCAATAGCTTCTAATATAGCATCTGCTGCAAATGCTGGTGGAACATAAATAACAGTGGCATTAGCTTTAGTTTTTGCTACTGCTTCATGCACCGTATTGAAAACTGGCAAACCAAGATGTTGAGTGCCACCTTTACCTGGGGTTACACCACCCACCATCTTTGTTCCATATGCAATCGCTTGCTCGGAGTGAAAAGTTCCTTGCGCGCCAGTAAAGCCTTGGCAAATAACTTTTGTATTTGAATTTACTAAAATCGACATCTATTTCCTCTTAAACTTTTATATTGCTTTCACGATTTTTTCTGCAGCATCTGCAAGGTCATTAGCCGCTATTAAGCTCAAGCCAGACTTGGTAAGCATTTCCTTACCTAAATCTGCATTGGTACCAGCAAGCCTAACCACTACAGGAACTTTAATGCCAATTTCTTTTGCAGCATTAATAACGCCATCTGCAATAATATCGCAACGCATAATGCCGCCAAAAATATTAACTAATATGCCTTTAACGTTTTGGTCAGATAAGATAATTTTGAAAGCTTCTTTCACTTTTTCTTTAGTAGCACCACCGCCAACGTCCAAGAAGTTAGCAGGATCTCCACCAAATAATTTGATGATATCCATAGTAGCCATCGCAAGGCCTGCACCATTCACCATACAGCCAATATTTCCTGTCATTTTTATATAATTTAGGTCATACTTGCTGGCTTCAAGCTCAAGCACATCTTCTTCATATTCATCACGCAGGTCAACAATATCTGGATGTCTAAACAAAGAGTTAGAATCGAAATTCATTTTTGCATCAAGCGCAATAAAATCTCCACTACCAGTTTCAATAAGTGGGTTGATTTCTACTTGTGATGCATCCTTATCCATAAATGCATTATATAATGCCACCACAAACTTGCTAAATTTCTTCACTTTGTCGCCTTCTAAGCCCAATCCATAAGCAAGCAAGCGTGTATGAAAACCTTGTAATCCAATGGTAGGATCTACATGAACTTTAATGATCTTTTCTGGATTAGTATGAGCAACCTCTTCTATCTCCATCCCGCCTTCTGTAGATGCAATAAATGCAACACCAGCAGTATCACGATCTAATACAACTGAAAGATAATATTCTTTTTTAATATCAGAACCTTCTTCAATGTAAACTTTCCTAACCTCTTTGCCTTCAGGGCCAGTTTGATGAGTTACTAATATTTTGCCTAATAGCTCTCTAGCTACCTCAGATGCTTCTTGAGGTGTTTTAACCAATTTAACACCACCAGCTTTGCCGCGCCCACCAGCATGAATTTGAGCTTTAACTACAATTACTGGGCTTTTTATTTCTTGCGCTGCAGCTTCAGCTTCTTTTGGTGAAAACGCAACTTTACCATGCGGAACTGGAACGCCATACTGGGCTAAAATAGCCTTTGCTTGATACTCATGTATATTCATTAAAATAACTCTAAAAAACTAATAACCAGATATCAATACTCTAAAAACTAGGAATTTTCAAGTCCCTATTCTGGGAAATATAGCCTCAGGACTTTGCAATTCCGAGCCCACTTCAAGCGCACCGCTCTCATTTGCATATATAAAACTTCGCTTTTCTTTGCAAATATTTAGGGTGTCTAAAATATTATTAGCAGATCCTGGTATAAGTGGCTGCAGCAAAATGCCAATTATCCTAATTACCTCAAGCAATGTGTAAAGCACCGCTTCCATACGAGGGACATCAGTTTTTCTCAAAGCCCATGGAGCATTGCGATCTATATATTCATTTGCAAGCCTTCCCAAATTAACTACTTCCTCAAAAGCCAGATGCAGGGCAAGTTTTTCTATATGCGCCCTCATATTTACTATAGCGCCATAAGCCGAAGCCAGCAGCGCTTTATCTTCCTGATTCAAATTCTGGTTTTGCGGAACTTTAGTGCCGGCGTTTTTATCTACAAAAGACAAAACTCTTTGACATAGATTTCCTATATTATTGCATAATTCAGAATTAATTCTGGTTATAAATAACTCTCGGGAATAGCTATGATCGTTACCAAATGGCATTTCCCTTATCAAATAATACCGCAAGTAGTCCAAGCCAAATTCTTCTTTAAGCGCAAATGGATCAATAACATTGCCAATGGATTTGGACATCTTCTCCCCTTCTACCAGCCACCAGCCATGAGCAAAAATTTGCTTAGGTAGTGGAAGACCAACGGCCATTAAAAATGCTGGCCAGTAAACAGCATGGAAGCGTAAGATATCTTTGCCAACAATTTGCAAATCTGGTGACCAAAAATCTTTAAGCTCTGGGGTTTGAATGGCTGAATAATAATAGAAAAGCGCATCCAGCCATACATATATTACATGGCTTTCATCGCCAGGAACTTTAATACCCCAGGAAAATGATGTACGCGAAACAGAAAGATCTCTAAGCCCAGATTTAACAAAAGCGATAACCTCATTAGCGCGATAATGCGGCATGATAAAGTCAGGGTTATTTTCATAGAGCTCTAGAAGCTTGTCTTGCCACTTTGATAGCCTAAAAAAGTAGCTAGGCTCCTCAACCCATTCTACAGGTGCACCTGTGGGTGCTTTACCATCTTTTATTTCGCTTTCATCATAGAAAGCTTCATCTCTTACGGAATACCAACCCGCATATTTATCTAGATATATATCACCACTTTCAAGCATTTTTTGCCATATTTGCGCGACCACATCTTTATGCTTAGGATCTGAAGTTCTAATGAAATCATCATTAGAAAAATCCATTACTTTTGTAACGTCTCGAAATTTTTGGGATACAAGATCACAATAGCTAAGCGGATCATACCCTTTGGCTATTGCTGTTTTCTCAACTTTTTGCCCATGCTCATCTGTGCCCGTTAGAAAATGCACCTTTGCACCTTCTAATCTTTTAAACCTTGCAATAACATCTGCTGCAAGGGTTGTATACACGTGGCCAATATGAGGCGCATCATTTACGTAATAAATAGGTGTAGATATGTAATATTTCATTTTTCTCAGCTTTTTATGAACAGGTGGTACAATAGTTTTTATTATTCTAATAGTCAACTTTTGCAGGGGGTAACAAAATTAATATGAATAGCTTTTGTGTTAGAGTTCTTTGCGCCTTCCGCATTGATAAATAATATATTTGAAAAATAATGCAAAATATTGCTACAAATCTTGGAGAAGTTAAAAAGATTCTTCTGGAGTATAGAAAGTTTTTGAAATAAAATTATACTTAATTATTTTATTATGAGAAGCAGTTTGCAAGGAAAAACAAAGGATCATATTATTTTTGCCACTTTAGCAGCTTCCGCTCGAACTGGGGGCGAAAGTTTTCTTGAGGAGATAAAAAATAATCCTAATCTGCTAAAGGAATGCGATAGAGATGGCAATACGCTTTTGCATAAGGCCGTTGATAAAGACAATACAGAAGATCTTCTTTTAGGCGAAAAAGCAAAGGAACCGAGACCATCCCTCAAAGGGTTAAAAGGCTTATTAGATTATGAATATGTTAAAGAAAATATTGATGCTCAAAATAAAAGAGGTGAGACCGCATTGTGTTCAGCCGTATTTGGTTTTAAAACGGGCACAGCAACGCTTTTGATAGAGCACGGCGCTGACGTTACTATCCCAAATAATGATGGTAAAACTGCATTGCATAGCATTGCTGAATATCCAAATTTTGGTCGTGACTCGGATGATTTTACTGTAAAAAATTGCGCTGAATTGCTTCTTAGGAAAGGGGCTAATATTAATGCTCGAGATAAACAGGGTCGTATGCCATTGCATGTTGCGATCAAGAAAGAAATATTCTCTGATGAGCGTTTGGATTTCTTGCTTCAAATAGGTGCCGATCCTAATGTACAGGATAATGAAGGTGATACAGCGCTTCATTATGCAATCAGAATCACTAGATCACAAGCTCCCATATATGTTGTAAACTTGTTACTTGAGCATGGAGCAAACTGGGATATAAAAAATAATAAGGGCGAAAGCCCTCTTACTATTGCTAAGAGTTTATCTAATAAACGCTCCGTTGATGACCAAGATTATGGTAAGGATCTATTGAATTCCTTTGAAGAGCATATTAAGAAAAGAACTCGTGACCGAGTCTTGGCCTGTACGGCACTTGCAGTTGGAGCTTTAGCTATCTACTACAGAAAAGATATTACTGCAGTTATTAAGGGGTGTTGCTCTATTATTGTTAAAGCAATTAAAGATCAATCAAATAAAATTGAAGTTCTTAACGGGGTATTTAAATAAGTTGCTGATAGCAAAAGATTTGCTTAATATTTGATCTTCAAATAGATTGCCCTTTAAATAATTTTCAACAATTCTCTTCCCGCTGAATGAATCAGCAAAAGCTCTGGCCATGGGGGCAATTTATTTTATAGTAAATTAGTTTGAAAAGTGTACACAGTAAATCGATAAAAAGCAAAGCATAAAAACAAGGACTGGCGCTACCGGGGCAAGCGCTTTTAGCGCTGCGCCAGTCCTTCAAGATCTCCTATAAAGATCTTGCGAAGCTTTAACAAACAGCGGGGTCGCTGTTTGCATTATTGCTTTTTATTAAAATGCCATACTACTTTTATGCCGCTTTAGCTATAACACCTCCCTTCGGGCGGCTATCGCCGTCCAATTTGCCCCTGGCAAATGGTCAAACTACGTTCTCATTGTCTCTTGGTGGGACCGAGACGATTCGAACGTCCGACCTAGTGATTAGGAATCACTGGGTTTTAGGTTTTATCAAAATTTACTATTGTTATCTAAGCCTTATTTTACCTTATGTACAGCGATTTTCCACTTATGTCTTGATTTACCTTTTTATATGTGTTTTTATCTTTTTTGTAGAACATATGTAGAACATAGATATGCAAAAAAAGATAGCTTTTACCATCACTTCCTTAAAGTCTTTACCTCTTCCTGTAGGTAATTCTCGCGATTATTACTACCTACGATAAAAAAACTTCGGGCTTGGGAATTATGGTTTTTCCTAGTGGAACCAAGACCTTTTTCTTATACCGGAGAGTTAATGGCAAGCCAGAAAAAATCAAGCTAGGCAGGTTCCCTGAGATGTCTCCAGAACAAGCTAAGGCTAAAGCTTTTCAGGATATCGCACTCATCTCCAAAGGCATTAACCCAAATGTTAGGAAAAGGGAACTAAGGGGCGAAGCAACTTTTGCTGAATTATTCCAAAGATATTTAGACGAATACGCCAAAGTCAGAAAAAGATCTTGGAAATCAGACCTGGGATCTTATAACCGCTATTTGCGCTGCTTAGACAATAAAAAAATCTCAAACATTTCCCGGAATGATATAGAGAGGTTACATAACTCTATTAAGGTCAATGCCGGGCTATACGCTGCCAATAGATCTTTAGCTCTTTTAAAAATCATGTTCAACAAAGCCAATCACTGGGGATACAATGGTATGAACCCAGCTAATGGGATCAAGAAATTTCAGGAACAAGCTCGAGATAGAGCTCTACAACCTGACGAAATAGGCAGATTTTTTAAAGCATTAAATGAGGAAAGTAATTTTGTGCTTAAGGCTTATTTTTATATTAGCTTATTAACAGGCGCTAGAAGAGGAAATGTTTTAAGTATGAGGTGGTCAGATATTTCTTTTGGCGCTAATCCCGAGTGGAGAATTGAAACCACAAAAAATGGTGAGATTCATATAGTTTCCCTTGTGCCTCAAGCAGTAGATATACTAAAGGAGCTGCGTCTTTACCAAAATAGTGAGTGGGTATTTCCCAGCGACAACAGCAAGTCTGGCCATATTGAAGAACCTAAAAAGGCTTGGAAGAGGATTTTAGCTAATGCTGAAATTAAAGATTTACGTATTCATGATTTACGAAGAACGTTAGCAAGCTGGCAAGTTAGAACTGGAGCAAATAGCTTTGTTATTGGAAAAACATTGGGTCATAAAAACCAACAAGCAACAGCTATTTATGCTAGAGTTTCAAAAGATGTGGCAAGAGACTCCATGCAGGATGCCGTAGATGCAATGTTTAAATTTAAGTAGAAGTTCTTCCTGCACAGCCAGGCATTGAGCAATGGTGAGTAGATAGCAGCCTTCTTAAACCTACTCCTTAGGCTTTTGGGGGATTAGTGGGCTATATCGTATAAGTTTTTATCATTTTTGTTGTTTTAAGACTTGAAGATTTTTGGATAGAGATCCCTAAGCCAACTTCTCTTTTAGTTTCTCAAGCATCGATCTGTGTTTTGCAGGCGACATCTTCTTAATGTTCATGAGCTTCCAGCGCACCCCTAGCAAACTCTCAGCACCTGCTAGCCCCAATAAATCCCATTGTGGGCTTCCTTGCTTAATGAAGAGCAAAAATGATCTATCTGCTTAAGTATTCATCATGTCCTGTAACTGGTAAATAGGTTATATCAAGGTCGACAGAAAGACGAGGCATGTTCATAGTGAACAGGTTAATTGCCATTCCTCCTTTAAGGCCTAAACGCTCATCATCAAGAGCTGACTCTAGATTTCAAGCAGAGCTCTACCTGATCTCTATACTTCGAGCTTACCGTCCTCAAAAAAACCTTTGGATATGTTATTTGGAATTCAGGATCCCCTATCTCAACGGTTCTAAGGCCATGGCCTAAATTTATGCGGGTTAAGTCTAAGTCATTAGCCCATTTACGCTTAAGCCGTTTACCCAAAAAATAACACGCGCTTTGCCTTTATAGAGCTGCATTCCTCCAAGAGCCCTTGTACCAAATCACTTCTCAGTGCCCGCAAGCTTTCAAATAGCAACCGACATTCCTCAAAAGTGTGGAAATGCCCCAACATCTCTATTACCTCCAAAGCTGCACGCTCCCTGGTCGAGATAAATGTTTGAAATTCCCCGCAGTCATATTGAGTGATACCATGTCGTAGGCAAGATGCTGTACTGCAGATATACGAGCTCAGTAGCAATACTTTTAGTATAATTTCCAAACCAAAGAGGCAAGCCTTTTCGTGCATTAAAAAATAGGAAGACACGCGCCTGACACATAGGTATAAAATGCGCTGCTCCTGAAAACTCAACTGCTGTGCACCCACCTATGTGAAATATACCTGGGTGTTGATTTTGAAGCTCATATAACGCCCCTTCCCACGAAACATCATCTGCTACCCTCTTGAAGGCTCCAGATCCCACGCGCTCAATCCAGCCGGATTTCTCATACCCTGCTAAATTCGAATGTGATAAGTTTTGTGTACTTTTCATTATACTGACTTTTCATAGTCTTAATAATAACATCCAATCTATTTCTAGGTACACGCATATTGAAATATACCATATATTAATACTAATACTGCGAATTTGTGGTATTATTTATAACGCCTAGAAGAAAAATGAAAATGGCCTTGTCTTAGTGTCATAGTCGATTAAAAGCTTACCAATACAAGTGCCTACACAAAAATAAAGGTTAACTATTCTCCAATTTCATTTTGCGTTCGATTTTTAATAAACGTAAGCAGGTCGGGTAGGCGATATTTAACTAATCGCCCTACCTTAACATAGGGCAATTCATATCTTTTAGTGCAAGCCCATACTGATAAGGTTCCATCCTTTATTCCCAAAAATTCTGCAGCTTCCCGCCTTGAGAGCAAATGCTTATTTGAAGTATGGTCTAGATGTTTCTGATTATCGTTTATCATATTTACTCTATATTGTTTTACGATGTTACCATGCAGTATCTGACCATTGACATGGAAGTATCAAAATAAAATTTTTAAGAGATGTTGCAGAAATACATCCCCAATAATAATAGAATTAACTTGGCACCTTTGATATAAAGCGGAAGGAAGCAACAAACATTTTTTAGATTTATATTACTGTGAAAATAATTGCAGTGCTTCTCAACAATCCAAAAACCAAAGCACTATGTATTACGTTGTCACACGCCCACTGCTCTGATAATACCTAGTCTTGCCCTATTTTGTCCTACAAATGTAGTACATCGTTTTATAATTTGTAGGACAAATGTATGACGCGCCTAAGGCCTGGTATTGCCTAGATTGCAGCACTTAGCAACGTAGTTGCAACAGGTGTGCCTAAAAAATTATGGTGAATCCGTAATTAACTGTGCCTTGGTCTGAGTTAATTTGCGAGCGTAATTTAAAGGGCTTTAAGAGCCGTTAACGTATTATCAACTATTTATTGCTACGCTCATTAAGAGTGAATACAAGAGAATAATTTCATGTACAACGATCAGAACCCTATAGATACTAAATTTCAATTGCTTTTAGAGGCGTTAAATAAAAAAGATTTAAAAACTATTAAATTAGCCCTTGAAGCAGAATTCAACCAAAGCTACGCAAATCAATTACTAATTGAAGCCATAAATAAAAAATCTTACAAAGCTGTAGAGCTTATTCTAAAGCTTGGAGCTGATCCTAATGCCTCAATTCAGCCTTATCTTTCTACAGCACTTAATTATGCAATTAGGGCTCGTTATATAAAAATTGTTAAAGTATTAATAAAGCATGGAGCCGATATTCATAAATCTTATCACCCTTTAGGAGATCCTATGCAAAACCCCAAAATGTTAAAGTTTTATCTTTCACTAGGGGCGAATATTACTTTAAGATTTGCTCATTATGACGAACTAGATTACATAATTGATGATTTTCCGCTATGTGCAGCAACTTTCCATAACAGAATAAGAAATCTAAAATTTCTAATCAAACATCTAGGCAGCAGATCTCTTGAAGAAAGAAAAATAATGTTATCTCAGGCGTTGCTTGTAGCGGTGCATCTAGGAAATTATAAAGCATTAAGGTGCTTAATAAAAGCTGGAGCAGATCCAAATTTTTCGGATATTAATGGTAGCGCATTGATGTGGGCTTTTGTTAGGATTTATTCTTACGGCTTTAGTAGGAATAGCTTAGGATTGCTTGAATTATTGGCAACTAAAGGGGCTAAATTTACCAAAGATGAACAAAAGTTTGGTAAAATTAAAACTGCTAAGTGTACTAAATGTACTCAAAATGTCAGGAAAACTAGGCTATCTAAAATTGATAAATATTCAAAATTTTATCATGAGTCACATTGGATTATTGAAGAATTTGAAAATAGTGATTTGATAGAAGAAAATTTTTTAATAATAGCAGTAAAAGCAAATGTGATTAAAACGGTTAAGTCGTTATTGGAGCAAGGATTTGACCCTAACATGCTTTCCAACCAGGGAATTCCCGTAGCCATGATTGCCATTAGAGAAAATAATTTTGCTGCCTTAGGTGAATTAATGAAACATGGTGCTAGTTTTGAGCAGCTATTTGATTTTGACAAGCAATTTATTTGTGACCTCATATCAAATGAAAAGGTAGAAATATTAGAGTTAATACTACGATATTGGCCAGATTGTCTTAGCCGCCATTTTATTTTAAAAGAGTTTAATACGAAGGAGGTTATAGACCTATCTGTAATTCATGATATCAGTTTATATGATTTAGGTAAAAGCCCCACTTTCATAGGCCTTAAAGCTAATAAACCAGTGCATTCTTTGCCGCCTTTACTCCACGCTATTTATGGGAAGAAAACTAACTTATTAGAGCTGTTTTTGAAAAATGGTGCAAATCCAAATATTGTTGCTGAAGCTGGATGTATCGGCCTCATTGAATGCACTAAAGCCAAATATGTTGAAGGTATAGATTTACTATTAAAATACGGAGCGGATATTAATATCAAGGATGAATGTGGTAATACCGCTTTGATCTGGGCTTCATATTTGAATTTAACCGATGTGGTTATAAAACTTTTAAAAGCAGGTGCTGATATAAATGCAAAAAATAAAAATGGCGAAGATTCCTTATATTGGGGATATCAAGGCGGATCAGCAAAAACTCATGATCTTCTTATCGATTGGAAGTTAAGCTTTACCCACTCTCGTATGCATCTTATGGATGTAGTGACAATAAACTAAAGTGTTAAATAGTGTGCAGCCTCCTTGTTCTTGTGCGGGCCGGATAGCTAATTTGAAGACGCGTTTATCTGTCAGAGAAATAAACATTTTTATTAAATAATATTGAAAATTAATTAAAATCAAAGTAATGTTTGTTTAAAACATTGTAATTATTGCACATATGAACAATTTGCATGCTATCGATATTGCTGTTATTATTGGTTACCTAATACTGTGCTTAGTAATAGGGTTATACAAAGCTGGTAAGATTAAGACTATTAGAGAGTATACCTTAGGTACAGGCTATATCTCTACAACAGTTTTAATATTTACTATATTTGCTACCTATATTGGAGCTGGCTCAACTGTTGGGACAGTTGAAAAGATTCATTCCATGGGTTTAATTTTTGCTGTTACTCTGTTATTACAACCTCTTTTTTGGTTCATCACAGCAAAAATATTTGCCAGTAACATACATATATTTAAGAAAGCAGGATGCATGTCTGTAAGCGATATAATGGGAGCTTTATATGGCCAAGCAGGAAAGTGGGTAACCAATGGGTTTTCAATATTCCTCTCAATAGGTATGATTGCAGCTCAAATAGGAGCCATAGGATATCTCTTTAATTATTTCTTAGGCATCTCTCATCTGCAAGGAGTTGTTATAGGATTTGGTGTATTGGTTATATATTCTCTCTTTGGGGGCATCAGAGCAGTAGCTCTCACAGATACTTTCCAAGGACTAGTTATACTGGTTGCCATCCCAGTTGCTTGCGCTATCGCCTTTCATGAAATAGGTGGTTACAATGGCATGTTAGAGAAGCTACCGCTCTCACATATTTCAATAGAGTTCACTGAGGCTAACTCATTATTCTTAGCTAGCATGATATTTTACGGCCTGTTACCGGTATCAGAAGGAACCTTCATCCAAAGATTTTTGATGGCTACCGATAGCGATCAACTTAACAAAGCTTTAAAAGTGGTAGCTATCATATCCTTGCCCCTTGCAATTATCATTGGGATGATAGGGTTCCTCATAAAAGCCAAAGCACCAGAAATTGACCCTAACATTGCTTTCTTTTACTTAATAGGACATTACCTACCAATAGGCATTACTGGGCTTTTAATCACTGGTATACTAGCCGCAATTATGTCTACAGCAGATTCTTGGCTGAATACAACCAGTGTTTTATGCGCCCATGATATTGCCAAAGGTCTATTTCCTAAGCTTAATGATAGGCAGGAGCTTCTTATAGCAAGATTTTCTGTACTTGTAATCTCTGGCCTCTCAGCGACACTTGCTTTAGCAAATCCTAGTTTAATGGGGCTTTTATGGATGGCAGGCAATTTTTGGTTCCCTATCGTGTTAATTCCCATGGCAGCTGGATTTTTAAGGTTGCAAACTAATCAGCAATCTTTTATTGCCTCAGCAATTTGCGGGGTTTTAGGTGTAATGTTAGGCAGGTATATTATTGGCGAGTTTGCTACTATAAGCTTGCTTTTAGGGGCGATAAGTAGCGCTATTGGGCTATTTGGAATGCATTATTGGCAGGTCCTTAATAAAGAGGATATTAGTAATGATTTATTCTCTAAATATAATAGTATTGCTACTATAACAAATAATAACAAAAATCCCTTCTCCGTATCTAAACAATTTAAGGGACAAATAACCAGATATAAAGATTATGGCTATCTATTAAGCGGTTTGGGAATGATCTATTTCCTTGGCTCATCCTTTTTTATGGCATTTTCTGATATGAAGATCTTATATGTGGTTGTTTATCTTAAAGCTGCAGCTGCAATTTTATGTTTTGGACTCTCTATCTATGAGCTTCACCTTACCCAAAAACAGCAAGCTAAGTACATGCCTACATATTGGAATCTAGTTTTATTATACTGTTTCCCATTTCTATCTACATATATAGCTTTAGTGTATAATGGCAGTATGCCTTGGATGATTAACCTAATGTTAAGCGCAATTCTACTATATGTATTTAGTGGTTGGTTTAGCATGATATTTTTATCATTAATTGGTTTTGCTGCGGCATATTTGTTATTTAAGTTTACCGGATATAGTCTAGCTACTTTGGATACAGGAGATCAACCTAGAATGCTTGGATACATATACTGCTTCCTGACAGCAGGGATAATAATGATTTTAAAGCAAAGAGACATACTCCAAGAGAAAGAGTTGCAAACAAGAGTGTTGTATGGAGCAGCGATTGCCCATGAAGTTATAAACCCTTTACAAGGCTCTGCTATGATAGCTGATACTCTTTTAAATACCTTTAAAGGAAAGCGTGCTAAGGATATTAAGGAAAAAGATTTTGAGGATATCAAAGCTTTGCTAAGACCCTTTAAAGAAACCAGCACTAATGCTCTAAAAACGGTTGATAGGATATTAACTTTGGTTAGAACAGATATATCAGAAGCTGATGATATAGGGATGTATGCCATTAATGATTGTGTTGAGTCTACATTGAAATCTTATAATTTAAGCGAGAAAAGATTAGCTCGTATTAATGTTAACAAAAACAACAGCTTTAAATTTAAAGGCAGCAAACATTTTGTCGGGCATGTTATTGCTAATTTAATTAGCAATGCTCTAAAATATGCAGGGCCTCAAAGCTCAATAGAGATATGGTATGAGAATAACAAGCTGCATTTTAAAGATAATGGCTATGGTATAGCTCCTGAGAAATTACCATATATCTTCGAACCTTTTGACAAGAAAGGTAGCACAATAGGCACCGGCGTAGGCTTGCCATTTTGTAAAAGAGTGATGGAAAGTATGGGCGGAAGCATTGAATGCACATCCGAGTTGGGTAAAGGTACTGAGTTTGTGCTTAGGTTTGGTGATAATTAAAGCGCCCCTGAAGTCACTACTTTGTTCTTGTGTAGGCAGGGCGGTTACTTTGGCAACATGCTTACCTATCATAGTGATAAACATTTTATTAAAAAATCTTGAAAATAAATTAAAATACATGTAATGTTTGCTTAAAATATTGTAATTATTGTATATATGAAAGCTAGTAAGATTAAGACTATTAGGGAATATACTTTAGGAAGCGGTAATATTTCTACAACAGTGTTGCTTTTCACTATATTTGCTACTTATATTGGTGCTGGCCCCACAATTGGTGTTGTTGAGAAGATTCATTCAATGGGGTTATTATTCGCAATAACCTTAATCGCCCAACCTTTTTTTTGGCTGATAACTGCCAAAATTTTTGCAAATAATATTTCAATTTTTAAAAATGCAGGTTGTATATCTGTAAGTGATATTATGGGCTTTCTGTACGGAAAATCAGGTAAATGGGTAACAAACTTATTTCAAATATTGCTTTCAATTGGAGTAATTGCCGCTCAAATTGGGGCTATAGGTTACCTATTTAATTATTTCTTAGGTATTTCTCACCTTGCAGGAATAATTGTAGGCTTTGGGGCGTTAGTTATATATTCGCTTTTTGGAGGAATTAGAGCCGTTGCTGTTACGGATACTTTTCAAGGCCTGGTATTGCTAGTTGCGATTCCAGTAGCTTGTTCTATAGCATTTCATGAAGTTGGTGGGTATGAAGAGTTGGTTACAAAGCTTCCACTTGGTCATACCTCTATAAATTTTACTCAAAACAACTTGCTCTTACTGGCAGGTATGATGTCTTTTGCTTTATTACCGGTTTCTTCTGGAACTTTTATCCAAAGATTTTTAATGGCTAATAATAGCGAACAACTTAATAAAGCCTTAAAAATTATAATTTATATATCCTTACCAGTGGCATCAGTAATATATTTAATAGGTTTTGTTATAAAGGTCAAAGCACCTGATGTTGATCCTAATACCGCCTTCTTTTACTTAATTGGTAATTATTTACCAATGGGTATTACCGGTCTCTTAATTACAGGAATACTTGCTGCAATTATGTCTACGGCAGATTCCTGGCTAAATACTACAAGTGTTTTATGTGCGCATGATATTGCTAAAGGGCTGTTTCCAAGATTAACAGATAAGCAAGAACTTCTTATAGCAAGGATCTCAGTATTAGCTATAAGCGCTCTTTCGGTATTATTGGCCTCTACTAGCAATAGTTTGATGAGCCTTATATGGTTAGCTGGTAATTTTTGGGAGCCTATAATTTTTATTCCTCTTACTGCAGGATTTTTAAAGTTCCAAACTAACCAAAAATCTTTTGTTAGCGCCAGTATTTGCGGGATCCTAGGTATGCTTTTTGGCAGGTATATGGCCGGTGAGTTTGCTAGTATTAGTCTACTTTTTGGCATGATTGGTAGTGCTATAGGTTTATTTGGAATGCACTATCTTCAAAAACTTCCATACGAGCAAATGGGCAAAGATATCTTTTCTCAGTATTCACCACAATATAATATAGTTAAAGTTAAGAAGAAATCTTTCTCCTTATCTAAACAACTTAAGAGCCAACTAACTCGATGCAAAGATTATGCCTACTTATTAAGCGGCTTGGGGATGATATACTTCCTAGGCTCATCTTTCTTCATGGCATTTACTGACATGAAGATCCTATATGTGATTGTTTACTTAAAAGCAGCCGCTGCAATTTTATGCTTTGGACTTTCTATTTATGAGCTGCATCTTACTCCAAAACAACAAGCTAGATATATACCTATATATTGGAATCTAGTTTTACTATACTGCTTCCCATTTCTATCCGCATATATAGCTCTGGTATATAATGGTAGCATGCCTTGGATGATTAACCTAATGTTAAGCATAATCCTGCTATATGTATTTGGTGGTTGGTTTAGCACAATATTTTTATCATTAATTGGTTTTGCTGCGGCATATTTGTTATTTAAGTTTACCGGATATAGTCTAGCCACTTTGGATACAGGAGATCAACCTAGAATGCTTGGATATATATACTGCTTCCTGACCGCAGGTATAATACTTATTTTAAAGCAAAGGGATATGCTGCAAGAAAAAGAGTTAGAAACCAGGATGTTATATGGAGCAGCGATTGCTCATGAAGTTATAAACCCTTTGCAGGGTGCTTCTATGATAGCAGATGCTCTTTTAAGTACCTTTGAAGGTAAGCGTGCTAGGGATATTAAGGAAGAAGATTTTGAAGATATCAAATCCTTACTAGAACCATTTAAAGAAACCAGCATTAATGCCCTAAAAACGGTTGATAGAATGTTAACCCTGGTTAGAACAGATATATCAGAAGCTGATGATATAGGATACTATATCATTAATGATTGCGTTGAATATACATTGAAATCCTATGGCTTAAGTGAGCAAAGATTAGCCCGCGTTAATGTTAATAAGAAAAATAGCTTTAAATTTAAAGGCAGTAAGCACTTTGTTGGGCATGTTATTGCTAACTTAATTAGCAATGCTTTAAAGTATGCAGGGCCCCAAAGCTCGATAGAGATATGGTATGAGAATAATGAGCTTCACTTTAAAGATAATGGCTACGGGATAGCTCCTGAGAAATTACCATATATCTTCGAACCCTTTGATAAAAAGGGCAGCACCAGAGGCACAGGCGTAGGCTTGCCATTCTGTAAGCGCGTGATGGAAAGCATGGGCGGAAGTATTGAATGTACATCCGAGCTTGGCAAAGGTACTGAGTTTGTGCTGAGGTTTGGTGATAATTAAAGCGCCCCTGAAGTCACTACTTTGTTTGTTCTTGTGTAGGTAGGGCGATTACTTTGGCAACATCCTTACATTTTATTAAAAAATCTTGAAAATAAATTAAAATACATGTAATGTCTGCTTAAAATATTGTAATTATTGCATATATGAACAACTTACATACTATCGACATTGCTGTTATTATTGGTTATTTAATACTGTGCTTAGTAATTGGGTTATACAAAGCTGGTAAGATTAAGACTATTAGAGAGTATACTTTGGGCACAGGTTATATATCAACGACGGTTTTAATATTCACTATATTCGCCACTTTTATTGGCGCTGGGGCGACTGTCGGCACAGTAGAAAAAATTCATTCTATGGGATTAATATTTGCTGTTACACTATTATTACAGCCCTTTTTCTGGATTCTTACTGCTAAGCTATTTGCAAGTAAGATAGATATTTTTAAAAAAGCTGGGTGCATGTCTGTAAGTGATATTATGGAAGTTTTATACGGCACGCCAGGCAAATGGGCCGCTAATATTTTATCGATATTTTTTGGCATAAGTTTTATTGCCATGCAAGTAATGGCAATTGGGTATTTATTTAATTATTTTTTGGGCATTTCTCATTTCATTGGAATACTAATAGGATTTGGTGTACTTGTTGTGTACTCTCTATTTGGCGGTATAAGAGCTGTAGCACTTACCGATACTTTCCAAGGTCTTATATTGCTTGTGGCGATACCGGTTGCTTGTGCCATGGCTTTTCATGATATTGGCGGACATGAAAAATTGATTGCGGGACTACCCTCAACTCATCTTTCTATAGATTTTAATAGAGATAACATGTTGTTATTAGCGGGCATGGCATTTTACATGTTGCTGCCCATATCAGAAGGTACTTTCATGCAAAGATTTTTAATGGCTAACGATAGCAAACAGCTCAATAAAGCTTTAATGATGCTGGCTTATATATCTTTACCTTTTGCTTTGATAATTTGTTTAATTGGATTTGTTATCAAAGTTAAAGCGCCAGAAATAAACCCCAATATTGCCTTCTTTTATTTAATTGATCAATATGTACCAATTGGAATAACAGGTCTATTGATTAGCGGTATACTGGCAGCTATAATGTCTACGGCAGATTCTTGGTTGAACACCACTAGCATTTTATGCGCACATGATATTGCCAAAGGTTTATTTCCAAAACTTACCGATAAACAGGAGCTTTTAATAGCAAGAATATCAGTACTTATAATAGCCGCGTTATCTGCAACACTTGCTCTTATTGGAAAAGGTGTAATGGAACTTGAATGGCTAGCGGGAAACTTTTGGCAACCTATAATTTTAATTCCTCTTATAGCAGGTTTTATGATGTTCCAAACAAATTATACATCTTTTATAGGATCTAGCATTCTTGGGGCTTTAGGAGTATTTCTTGGCGGATATATTGCAGGCGAGTTTGCAACTATTAGCATTCTTTTTGGCATGATAGGTTGCGCTATAGGTTTATTCGGAATGCATTATTGGCAAGTATTAACCAACAAACAAATTGGTGGAAATACATTTTCTCAATATACACAAATTAATATTTATAAGACTAAGAAAAATTATTTAAAATTATTTGTTAAGCAGATTAAAAAGCAAGCTTCAAAATATCAAGATTATTGTTATCCATTAGGGGCTTTAGGAATGGTCTATTTCTTAGGCTCCTCTTTCTTTATGGTTTTTACTGATGCTAAAATATTGCATACCATTGTATACCTTAAAGCTGCTGCTGCTGTCTTATGCTTTGGGCTTTGTATATATGAATTTCATCTTAATTCAAAATATCAAAGAAAATATATGCCTATATATTGGATCGGAACCCTTGTATACTGCTTCCCGTTTTTATCTTCATATATAGCGCTTATTTATAACTTCAGCATGCCTTGGATGATCAACCTAATGCTAAGCACAATGTTGTTATACATATTTTCTGGTTGGATTCCTACAATAGTTTTATCCATAATAGGATTTTCTGCAGCATCCCTTTTATTTAAAATTACAGGATATAGCCTTGCCACTTTAAATATAGAAGAACAGCCACAAACACTTGGCTATATATACTGTTTTTTAACAGGTGCTATAATACTTATTTTGAAACACAGAGATGCATTACAAGAAAAAGAGCTTGAAGGAAAAATGCTGTACGGAGCTGCAGTTGCTCATGAAGTGATAAACCCTTTGCAAAGCGCCTCTATGATGGCGGACACTCTTTTAAAAGCTTTTAAAAATAAAAAATTTGAAGAAGTTAACAAAGAAGATTTTGAAGATATTAAGGAGTTGTTAGAGCCATTTAAGCAAAATACCCAAGCGGCCCTAAAAACGGTTGATAGGATGTTAACTTTAGTTAGAACAGATATATCAGAAGCTGATGACATAGGAGACTATAACATTACTGACTGTGTCGAAGACACATTAAAATCTTATGGTTTAAGTGAGCAAAGA
>JAQSWL010000088.1 GCA_029266655.1 Candidatus Midichloriaceae bacterium
GAACTGAATATGTCATCTCCTGCCACCTATACTTGATGCATTATCATAGCATAACACTCAACTTAAAACCATGACTCTTTTATGTGAACTTAGCTATATACCCGCAAATTTGTACCCGAGCTTAGCACTATGCCTGATAAATTTCTCTTTAATCCGTGGGAAGCGCCTTCAGAAATTCTACGCGCTCGCGGAGTACGCTTAGGTGAGACATACCCCTACCAATTGTAAATTTAGCAGCCTCAAGAAATGAGGCATTGCGGCTATATGGAAATTTAACTTCTACAAACTAACTCCTGCTCCAATGCCACTAATACCCAAGCTAGGGACACTTTCCTTACAGAAATCACTAAGATTTTTTATTGAAGCAGCATTATATCCAGCGCAGTATAAAGTAGCTAAAGCTATCAAAGCCGCAGATGCAAGCACAGTAGTGATTACCACCTGGCTACTTATGCACCAATTTTCTTGTTGTTGCTTAGCTTTCAATTTTTCAGCTTCCAATTCTAAAATTTCTTTCCCTTTTTCGCTTGAAGCTTCACTATTATAAACCTTTTTCAACAATAGTTCAGCTATTTCTCCACTATGCTTAGCAGCAATATCCAGTGGCGTATCTCTAGCAGAATTTTTTACATTAACATTTGCCCCCTTTTCTATTAATAGTTTGGCCACGTCAAAATTACCAAATTTAATAACAATGTGTAGCGGTGTATCTCCAGCAGAATTTTGAGCATTAACATCCGCATTTATTTTCAGCAATACTTTAACCTGGGTTAAGTAGCCACCTTTAGCAGCAATGTGCAATGGCGTACATCCATCAGCATTTTGAGCATTAATACTAATACCATTTCTAAGCAATAAACCGGCTATTTTAAAGCGACTATATTTAAACGCTATATGTAGCGGCCCTTGCCCCGACTCATTTTTGTTATGAACAACATTAGGATTTTTCTTTAGGAATACCTTAACTAATTCAAGATCATTCGCTTTAATGGCACTTTCTAACGTTGTAAACCAAGTAAGATTCTCGTTATCAACGATATCAACCTCACCCCATATTAATAACTTAATCATTTTTAAGTTTCCTTCTTGAGTGGCAATATCCAGTGGCGTATCCCCAGCTAAATTTTTGACATCAATTTTAGCACCACTTTCAAGTAATACCTTAGCTATTTCAAAGTCAACACATCTAACCGCAATGTGCAGCGGTGTGGATCCATCATGCTTCATTTTGCTATTAGCAGAAACTTGTTTTTCCAACAACATCTTAACTATTTCAAGCTTTCCAAGTAGCGTAGCAAAATGCAAAGGGAAAAAATCAGGTTTATTAAAATCCTCGGCGTCTATTTTCTCTATCTCATCTACTTTGTCATCTCTTATCCATAGCAAAATATCCGCTCTACGCCTAACCTCATCTTCTTCAAGCCCTTCAAACCCAAACATAAAAAACCACCATATTATTAAAATGTTAGCATATTATACAGCGCAACCCCATATAATGCAATAAAACCCTTGCAAAACAATATATTCCCAATAAAAGTACGCAAGATTAACTTTGATAGGTAAAGAAAACCCCGCCATGCACATCAGGCACAGGTGGAGAAATTTTACACACGGTAACATTAATAGATTCAACTAAGCATTTTTGATTTGCTATGTAGTTTTTTATAGAGGCGTGTACATCGCCTGTAAGACGCTCAACTAAATTAAATCTACCACCCGCACAAACAGCCTTAACCTCTTGCACTAGCTTTGCATAACATATGGTATCTTCAAGGCAATCGTTAGCAATTGCTTTTGGCGGGTTTTTGAAAAGCACCTCTATATCAAAGCTCACCATTTGCGGGTGAAGCTTTTCCTCTTCCCCACAGCCAAGGTGCACCCAAAGTCTTAAATCAGCTATTACAAGCTTAGAAAATGTATAATCACTCATAACGCAGCACCCATAAATACGATTAACACCAAGTCATTAAGAAACTCTTTTATAATGCTTTAACCGCCATATATCCACTAAAAAATAACAATATTTTAAAAATCATGTATTTACTTACAAGTACTCAAAAGAACCGTAATTTGGTGTTTTAAAAATTTTAAAAAATAGTTCTTGCTTTTATATGGGAAAAGGGTTAAAAATCTTAGCTCAAATGAGTGGGGCGGTTAGCTCAGTGGTAGAGCTTCTCGCTTACAACGAGGGGGTCGGCAGTTCGAACCTGTCACCGCCCACCATTTTGGGGACGTAGCTCAGCTGGTTAGAGTGCCGGCCTGTCACGCCGGAGGTCGCGGGTTCGAGTCCCGTCGTCCCCGCCATTTATATGGCACTTCGAAATCTAGACAAAAAGTAGGCGGTAAAAATTCTCCGCTTTTCATACTTTACTGAGGCATAAGCCCATGAAAATCATAGCATTACCCACCATCATCTCTTCTCTTCCAAAGATTAATTGTATTATATACTCCGTTAATTTGAAAAATTGGAGCGTCGCATCTAATTTCTCCGCATCCGCACCTATTAATAGACCTCTTCGGAAACTCGCTTCTGGTAGCATGGCGGAAGGAACACACGGAACAGAAGACCGGAGTATATCCAATATACATGAGGTCTCCCGTACCGGAGCATTGAGGCAACCTGCAGCAGAAGTAGAGTTTCCGGAGAGGTCTAATATAGGCTTACGGTGCTCGCAATTACTGCTCCTCCCAGTTTCCCAAATTCTCTGTCGTCTATACCTTTTTACCAACTTTTCATTTACGAGAAGCATACCCACTTGCTTTTTCTTCAAATGCTTGAATCTAAAGCCCAGATTCAAGCCTAGGATGACTATTGATGACTTGCCATTCTTGCTCCTCTCAACAAAAAATACTACGCGGGGAGGCCATTAAATGGTTAGCTTTCGGCACATCCTTGCATCAATATATAAACTAATTTGCATCCTCGCTATGGCTTGGGTCTTAGGTATTTGTATATTTATAGCTAACATACCAGACGAACACACTCCTTCAATGGAACCTACAGATGCAGTAGTTGTACTTACTGGAGGCTCCCTACGTTTAGAAGAGGGAATTAATATTTTTCATTCTTTCCCAAGTAAAAAAATGTTGATTTCCGGCATAGGTGAAGGTGTAACTATTAAAGATTTGCCAGCCACTTCTCATCATTTAGATGCAAGTATACGCGACAAAATTGTGCTCGGGGAAATTGCGAATTCTACAATAACAAATGCATATGAAACTAAGATCTTCATGGAACTAAATAACTTCCATTCCATGCGTTTAGTTACCTCCAGCTACCATATACCTAGAACCAAACTAATCTTTGGGCATGTACTGCCAAATATTAAAATAATTTATCACCCAGTGTATCCCGCTAACTTCCGCAAGAATGGTTATTACATTTCTCCTAAGAGCTTTTTGATGGCATCTAATGAATACAATAAATATTTAATTACACTTGCTATTGTAGCAGATGAAATATTCTTTGAGCACTGGGACTCGATGATACTCTACACAGCATCCATAATTTCAAAAGCACTTCGAGATTAATCACCACCATGGCCAAATCCTGTGGAAGGAGCAGCAATGGAGAGCACCGTAAGCCTATACTTAACGCGAATAATGGATAAGAGCTCCAATTAATGCTTTATGTAGTTATGTGGGATGGGAAAACACCCTCGCCTTTAGGCGAATACTTTAGTATAATTGGTAGACAGGTATCAATTAAAGAGAAAGATGGAGT
>JAQSWL010000035.1 GCA_029266655.1 Candidatus Midichloriaceae bacterium
GGACATCGCTGATGTGGGCTGCATTTAATAGCCATAAGGAAGTGGTAGCGCTGTTGCTGGAAAAAGGTGCTAGTATTGAGGCTACTGATAAGGATGGCAGGACATCGCTGATAGGTGCTGCATTTAATGGCCATAAGGAAATGTTAGCGCTATTGCTGGAAAAAGGTGCTAGTATTGAGGCTGCTGATAAGTATGGCAATACATCGCTGATAGGTGCTGCATTTAATGGCCATAAGGAAGTGGTAGCGCTGTTGCTGGAAAAAGGTGCTAGTATTGAGGCTACTGATAAGGATGGCAGGACATCGCTGATGTGGGCTGCAAGGTATGGCAAAAAGGGGGTGGTAGCGCTGTTGCTGGAAAAAGGTGCTAGTATTGAGGCTGCTGATAAGGATGGCAATACATCGCTGATAGGTGCTGCATTTCATGGCAAAAAGGAAGTGGTAGCGCTGTTGCTGGAAAAAGGCGCTAGTATTGAGGCTACTGATAAGGATGGTGTTACATCGCTGATATTGGCTGCAGAAAAGGGCGAAAAAGAAGTGGTAGCGCTATTGCTGGAAAAAGGTGCTAGTATTGAGGCTGCTGATAAGGATGGCAGGACATCGCTGATATGGGCTGCAAGGTATGGCGAAAAGGAAGTGGTAGCGCTGCTGCTGGAAAAAGGTGCCAATATTGAGGCTACTGATAAGGATGGCGATACAGCTTTGCTTTTGGCTGCAGATAAAGACAAGAAAGAAATAGTGAAGCTGCTTTTGGAAAAAGGAGCTGATATTGAGGCTAAAAATGAATATGGTAGTACAGCTTTGCACTATGCTGCAGCTAATGGCAAAAAGGAAGTGGTAGCGCTGTTGCTGGAAAAAGGCGCTAGTATTGAGGCTACTGATAAGGATGGCAATACATCGCTGATAGGTGCTGCATTTAATGGCCATAAGGAAGTGGTAGCGCTGCTGCTGGAAAAAGGCTGCTGGAAAAAGGTGCCAATATTGAGGCTACTGATAAGGATGGCAGGACATCGCTGATAGGTGCTGCATTTCATGGCAAAAAGGAAGTGGTAGCGCTGTTGCTGGAAAAAGGTGCTAGTATTGAGGCTACTGATAAGGATGGTAACACAGCTTTAGAGCTGGCACTAGAGTGGGGTCATGACAGTATAGCTGATTTACTACGCAGCAAACTTGCAAGCACACAAAATGATAGTCAAAATCTCAGAAGAAGCGAAAAACAAGCGATAGGATTAACATCAGAAGAAGGTAATTTAAAAGCAAGTATTTTAGCTAACAACCCTGAGAATGAAAAAGTAAAAGAATTGGTTGAGTTATCAAAGCTCCAGGCAAGTGTAACCATACAAGAATTACCAATAAGCAAAGATAGCCAGACAAAAGAACCATACCCAATAATACAACTAATCCCTGAAACCAACCATAAAACAGACCATGCAAATATTATAGACGATCTAATATCAGCAATAAAAAACCACCTGCTACCTAAGGGCACGGCCATTGCACTAGAGAGAAAACAAAACGGCAATAACTTAGGCATGAGTGATGTTATAATGCTGGCAAATATCATTGGTCATAATAAAATAAATATGGATCACAAGATAACAGTACCTGAGTTTATTAAGGGACTACCAATATATAAAGACGCAAAGCTATATAACTTAGCCAGGATAAAAGGAATTAAAGTAATAGGGATAGAAGGGAAAGGTTTAGAAGTTTCCAAAGAATCAAGCCTCTATAACCAAGTTCGGGAAGAATATATGGCTATAGAGTTAGTAAATTTAGCAGCATCGGTAAGGAATGTAATTTTCCCTGTAGGAGCTGATCATGTTGAAAAGTTAAGCGGTAGGTTGGAAGCTGTAGGTATGGAAGTTAATTAGCGACCATACTATAGCTAAGACTGTCAGATTAACTCCTAACTTCTACATTCATATACAAATACCCCTTCAATATGATGCATGCCCTTAGGACCCTCAATCTTATCAGTATCTCTCCATGCAATTTGGGAATCGCTATCTCAAAATACATGAAATAATTAGTTGCATCCTTTATAAATAATGCTACAGTTATCTAATAACTAAAGGGATAAACAAATATGCCTTATTTGCAACGGCATTATTATCTACAAGAACTAGAAGATCTGCTTGGCATATTTACCGTTGTTGCTCTATTAGGGCCACGTCAATGTGGGAAATCCACACTTGCTAACCTGTATATACAAAGACTAAGGCAACTTCTGCCTAGTGTTTCTATTTATTACTTTGATCTTGAAAATCCAGCAGACGAAGCAAGACTCATGGATCCACAGATTACACTACAAGATTTAGAAGGATTAATCGTAATTGATGAAATTCAACGTCGCCCTAACTTATTCCCTCTTTTGAGGCATTTGGTGGATTGTAAGCCACAAAAATATCTAATTTTAGGTAGCTCTTCAAGAGATCTAATCCACCAGTCTAGTGAAACCTTGGCCGGTCGTATCGCTTATATGGAGCTACCCCCATTTACTTCTTTCGAAGTTGAAGCCAGCGATCTTAAAAACTTGTGGTTGCGTGGTGGCTTCCCTCCATCTTTTCTGGCAAAATCAGAGCGGGTAAGTGCAAAATGGCGTCAAGAGTATATAAAAACTTATTTGGAGCGAGATTTAGCAGCATTTGGCTTTAGTGGTATTGAGCCTGCGCAGATGCGTCGCTTTTGGCAAATGCTCGCTCACTATCATGGTCAAACATTTAATGCCTCTGAAATCGCAAATAGCCTTGGAATTAATCATAAAACAGCCAGGCGTTACCTTGATATTCTACATGGCACTTTTATGATCCGCCAGCTAAGACCATGGTTTGAGAACATCGGAAAGCGTCAAGTGAAGTCGCCCAAGGTTTACTTTCGAGATTCAGGAATCTTTCACGTTTTCTTGGGTATTAATAATTACGATCAGCTAACCACTCATCCAAAGTTAGGCGCCTCATGGGAAGGGTTTGCCTTGGAAGAAGTAATTAGAAGATTAAATCCAGACCCAGATGATTGTTATTTTTGGGCTACTTCAAACGAAGCTGAATTGGACTTAATGATATTGAAGGATGGGCGGCGGCTAGGATTTGAATTCAAATATTCAACAATACCCAAAATCACAAAATCCATGAAGATTGCATTGACAGATTTAAAGCTGGATAAACTTACAATCATTATTCCAGGATCAGAAAACTTTGCATTAACTCCACAAATCCAGGTAAGTGGTCTTGAAAAAATTCCATGCATTCTTTCACCAAACTATCCTCTCACAAACGACCGTTTTTGAGAGCAATATATAAAAAATTACAGCCTAGGATCAAGTTTTTACTTGGATAGCTTATAACTCTAGCGTTTATTTTTTATGTTCCTCATAATGGTAGTCATCAAGCCTCTACTATTGATAGCCTTGTCCTGCATTCTTCAATCCTTGTAGCAAGCCTATATTATCTAGCCTCGAATATAAACTATCTAATATCTCTATACATTTGTCATTTAAATGCAGTATTACCACCTCTTCCGTTTTAGGGTCAACTTGCACATCGCTTAAAGAAAATTTATTTACGCATAAATATTTCATAAAATCTTTAAAATTCATTATATTGCTTATACCTTGCACTTCAATAAAATCTAAGCTGCTATCACGCTGTAAGTATGAAGAAGTTAATTGTTTAAAGATATGGGACTCCATTTCTCCATTTGAACCAGGAAACAAAGGGCTGCATATCAGTTCTAAAACATCAACAGATTTAGACCATTCTTGGTATAAATTAATACCTTCCTTGCTTCCTGTATGCATCAGATGGATATTATACATTATTCTTAAAGCTATATTGTCTTGAGGGTTCTTTTTGCCCTTTTGATTTTTTTCATATACATTCCAAAGTTCTTTAAAAGATTCCGTCAAGTATAAATCTTGCCCAAATACGTCAACAAAGCTTTGCACTCCATCTTTTTTCAAAAAATCCGGAACAGCCCATTCATAAGGCACGCTGTGGGCACCACTAAAATTAAACCAATTTGGAAGAAAGCTGCCACTGAAGTGAGTTGACAATGCAAACACCAAATTGCAATGCGTGCAGCTCAACTTTGATATGCCTATGTAATATCGATGATGTCTAGGCAGATTATTTTTATACTTAGCATAGAGGTAATTAATTATTCTCATTTCAGCATGAACATCTTTCCCCCCCTCTTTAATTATTTGATATTTTTGTTCTAATATGGCTTTTGCCAAAAAGTCATTAGGTGCAAGCAAAGAATATTCTATCTCTCGAAGATCCTTCATTATGCGCAAGGTTTCAGTTATTGTTCTGGCTGCCCTATTCGGATATTTAAGTATATTGGTTAAATTGGAGGCATTTAATATCTTGCTAACGCATAATTCCTCAAGTTGTCCCTTTTCGTCCAATTTGAACCATTCTGTCATAATTTGATTATAATTTTTCTCTAAAATAGGAATGATAGCCTTAACAAATGGTTCTAAATCATCATTTTCTTTCGTAAAAAATCTTTTTACTCTAGGCACTATTGATTGAATTATTAACTTTAATCTTTCCGCATCATCAACATTACCTTCTACATAAGTTTTTAAATAACTGATAACGTTTTCCATTAACTCTGTTTTATTAGTATTTTGCACATTGAAGTTACCAGAAATTAACAATTCATCTATATCAAAACAAGTAGCTACACATACTCCGCCGCCTTCCATCAAGCGAGCCAACGCATCAAATCTTCCTTGATCCTTATAACTAGAAGACTGATGATTTACTCTCTCTAAATTTGCCATCGCTAGCCTATGATAAAATAACCCTGCAAAATTCTTTATTTCTCCTTTAATAACTATAGGTGGGCTGAGTGTTTTCAATAGCTTACCAAAAGCAGCTTCATTTAATTCATTAACATTATTTTGATCTAACTGTTCTAATAATTGATTAAGCTTTAAATACTCTGCTGCTACCCCCTCTTGCATCAAAATATTTCTAGATTCCTGCAACAAGCTTGGTAACGCCCTGGGAGAAAAAATTTCTTCATTATTCTCAACACTGCTGTTGTCAAGATCTGAGTTTTCCTCATTATCATCCAAATCTGGTAATAAGCTCGTTTCTGCACTGCTTAAAGCAGTAACACTAGTTTTAAATGGTCTTATTAGTGCTTTCAAAAATTCTGGTTCTATTGTTCCATCTTCTACAACAGGAATCTCGTTATTTATTTTAGCATATTTTACGGATAAATTTATTTTACCCTCTATACCTTGCAATCCTTGGAGGTCGAAAGAGATTGTTTTCCAATCTAAGTTTCTGCAGCTTAAATCCTCTAGCAATTTTTCCACGAGGTCTTCTGATAGATCAGAAGTATTTTCATCACTAGAAACACTTAATGAACTTTCACTATCTTCATTAGCCTTATAATATTCTGGTTCAAGAATTGGGAAAATAGTACGTGTCCATTGAGGGTCTATATCATGCGGTATATCAACTATGGTTGTATTTTCCAAGTTTTCGGATTGAGAGATGCACCACTCTATATGCCTTTGTAATTTCTTTTGTAATTCTGGTGATAATTCAGGTTGAAACGCAACCTTCAACTCAACTTTCGTTTTCATATACTGAACTTTAACTTTCATAAGTTGGTTTGTTTTTAGGACTTCGATTAAATCTTCTACAGTAATTAAAGAGAGATAAGTACCAACATCATTTTTAAATACTTGCACAGCCTCACCAAACCAGCTTTCTTCTACGAAATCTTTTAATCGAGAGGCAATAGGGAATCTCTCTCGTTCTTGGGTGGCATTGATATAATGACTTGGGTCAAGATTGGTATTGAAGGTTTGCAGTTTAGCAATCTTTACCAACAACTTCATCAAGGGGATATTTTTCTCATTATAAGCTATTTCAATCGGAGTTAAGCCTAATAGATCTTTAGCCATGAAATTAACATCTGGTCTTTTAGCCGCTTGAATAATGGAATTATAATCACCATCATGCAGTATGGAATTGCCTCCAAAAAAGTCTGGGATTCTATTGATTTCAAAACTCGGACACTTAAGAAATAATGATCTTACTTTATTCCTCATTAAACCCCTATTACCAAACATTCCTCTAGAAAAGGCAGAAGCTCCATAAGCTGAGATTGCATTAACAAACTCCTTATGGTCTTCCTTGGTAAATTTGCCCATTCCATTAAATGCTTTATTTATCCCTTCTAAATTTAATAGGAATTCTATGACTTGTAGGTTACCTGCATAAGAAGCAACGTGAAGCATTGTCCATTTTGAAGACGGACATATATATCCAAAAATATCAGGTCCATATTGTCGCAAGAGTACTTTCAAGGTGTCCATATTCCCCTGCACCACAAAACCAAAAAATATTACTTTCAAAATATCTGTTGTTGCATCGGTATAAGGAAAGGTTGGATCATAATCACCACGTCCTAATATCTTATCTACGACACTATTAATCCCTAATTCTAAAGCAGCTCTATAGGTAGAAAGCCCAGGCTTTATATTAGTAGGGCATCTTAAAATAGGTATTATCCGATATAAGTTAACATCTACATATGGATTATCTAATAGCCTTAACGCAACTTTTTCATTCCCAGAAGATATAGCCTCCAGCAAAGGTGTTTTACCATAAATATCATACATATTAAGATCTTCTGGTTTTACCACTTTTAATATACAATCTAGTAATTCTAAAGTAAGTTCATTTTCTTTAAAATAAGCAATGTGGTGCAAAACCGTAGTATAGTCTTCGGAATCAAAAAAAAGAGTATCTTTTTGAGCAACAGCTTTTTGAACTAGGTAATGCCATGCATTAAGCTCTTCTTCATCTTTTTTGTCATGCTCCCAATATGCATAACAAAAAGCTAAACTCCAGAAGCCCTCATATTCTTCATCGGTTTTGCCAAAGTTGATATAATTATGCTTACAGTCACTTTCATAAAAAGCCTTCGCTTCAACCCACCCCTCACCTGACAATATATCTAAAAATTCACTTTCACACTCTGTAAGGTTACTGGAATGATAGATACGTGCTGTATGTTGATAAAATTGTTGAAGCATATTGTCATAGATCTTCATTCTTTGTTGATGTTTTTCTTCTTCCCCAGTTAGAGGCAAAGTTGAATTGACGTTTTCGAATTGCATCGTAGAAATTTCTCACCTTTTTATTTGCTTCTATACTGTCTTTTTCAGAAATGCAGCCTTCCTCAACCGCGAGCCCAATATCCTCACAGATTTTGGCTCATAGAAATGCTCTTCAATCTTTTTGTTGTCAGATTTATTTTCAGAGGCAAACTTCTCAAAGTCTCTTAATTTCTTCTGAAAGCCCTCATAATTGCTATAGGCAGTAAATCCCGCAGGTAAATCTTTTATCTCCGTGCCGTCATATTTATTGAGAGCATCTCTTTCCTGAACACTACCTTTATGCTTTATAGAATTTTGAGTTCTGATCTCTTTTATAGAACCAAGCTTGTTAAGTTCTTTATTTTGTAATGCAAGGGCTAACTCTCCATCATCGGATGCCCCGGAACTGGCTGACTTATCCTTATCTTTTCCAGTTGCAGCATCGTTTGAAGCAGGCTCAGAGTGCCCACGGTTGCGTTCATCGCAATGACCTTGGAGTGTATTGAGGAAAATCAGCACCTTATTTAGTATTTCTCCTCCCTCTTCTCGTGAGATGCAATTTTCATTAATCGCTGGTACAATGCAACTAGTAAAACTGCCGCTAGTAAAACTAAGATCATTAAAATATTCTTCAATCTTTTCACTGGTGTTAGCTATGGAGGCAAAGTTCTTAAGATCTATTAATTTCTGCTGAAAATCCTGATACTTGCTACTGGTTTTAAATCCATCAGGTAAACCTTGTATCTCTATACTCTTCATACCTGCCTCATTTTGAAGATTGCTAGCTTTTTCTGCTTTGCATAATTGGGGCCATGCTTCCCAAGTAAATCTGGTATATCATCATGCCCAAGCTGTAGATGCTAATATCAAATGCAATTTACGCTGCAGAAAATAAATTATCAATGTAAATTTAAAAAAATGTTAAATTTTATTTATATCGTTAACATAGTTGCAGTATTGTGGTTTTTCTATTCCATTTATCATCTTGGGATTTTTACTGCTTAACAAGGCTTTCCTATTAACCCATTTTTAACCATTCCCCGTTAACATGGCAGTAGGTATAATGAGATTTCACAATGAGCACTGACGCGAATGATAGCGAATTAATCACAAACACAGAGAATGAGCAGCTCAACCAGCTTATAGATGCTGTTAAGGAAGATGATATAATGCTGGTAGAAAAGCTGCTTAAAGCTGGAGTTAATTCTAATCTTTGTTCTGATCATATTAATGCTCCATTATATAGGGCAATTCATAACAAGAATTTTAAGATGGTTAAGATGCTTCTTGAATACGGTGCTAACCCCAACTTAATTTTGGGATGTGCTAGCTTACCATTTAGCCCACTTGGTACGGTGGCATGGGCACAGTCTATAAAAATAGCGAAACTTCTTATCAAGAATGGAGCTGATGTTAATGGTTCAACTAATATTCTAGACAATGCAGCTACACTTAAGACTACTGCTATGCTCAAGTTCTTCTTGAAGAACGGGGCTGATTTTGCATTAAAGATGGCAAAGGTAGAGGAAAATGCTGATTCTTGTTATTATGCACGATGTAATCATAATAATGGTTTCCCATTATGCACTGCTGCAGCATATGGGAGGATAAAGAATGTTAAGTTTTTAATGAGTTATTTGGATAAAAAGCAGCCAGAGGAAAGAGCTATGATGCTATCTCAAGCACTTCATGAAGCAGCATATGAACAACGTCTTGAGATAGTGCGGTTATTACTGAAAGCAGGAGCAAACCCTAACTATGTTGATAATTTAGGTGGCGTCTTAAGATACGCTATTATTGGATGGGTAAGAAAATGCTATGATGGAGGTAGGGTTAACCTTGCTACATTTGGCAAGAGAAAAGTGCAAATAATAGAGCTTTTATTAAAGCATGGTGCGGAGTTTAGTAATTTTGAAAAAGAGGGAAATTTAGAGAGTGAGGCATGGGTTCGTACTATTGAGATAGTGGTATATTCGCAAGATGTTGAAGTTTTGGAATACCTTTATAATAAGCGCCCATCAGCTTTGGGGAAAGCTAGGGAAGTAGGTGAGAGATATACATTCGAAAGCTTATTATCACACTCTGTGAAAAAAAATCGTCTTGGAGTGGTAAAATTTCTTCTGGAGAAAGGGATGGATCCTAATGATAAGTGTTGCGATGATATCCCCGTGGCCTTACATGCGATAAGACAAGGCAATACTGACATCTTTGAAGAGCTTCTTAATAAGGGAGCAAGCTTTAATGCGGCATATGAGTATGACAAACAATTCATATGCGACATAATAGATAAAGACCGTATTGATATATTAAAGCTTATGCTCAAATACTGGTCTGAGTTTCTCAATTGCCCTTTTATACCTAAGATCTCTGAAGATATCCTTATAGCCCATAGCCTGCAGGCTTATAATTCTGTTAATAAATGGACACTTACAAAGAAGCCTAAATTCAACCATGTATATTCTCTTCCCCCGCTGCTTTATGCGATTTATCAGGATAAGGAAAAGGTATTAGAGTGTTTTCTAGAAAATGGTGCAGATCCCAATATTGTAGCCGAGAGTGGTTATAATGCCTTGATTGAGTGCGTAAAAGCCAAGGATATTAAAGGGGTTGAGCTGTTGATCAAATATGGGGCTAACGTCAATATTCAAGATGAGTGTGATAATACACCACTCACCTGGGCATCGTTCTTTAGTTTGAACAAGATAATTCTTATGCTGCTTAAAGCAGGTGCAGACGTTGATATTCAAAATAAAGATGAGGAAAACGCGCTATACTGGGGCTATGAAGCAGGGTCTAAGAGTACGCATGAAATCTTGATGGGTTGGAAATGGAGCTCTGTACACTCTAGGAAATATTTTGTGGATGTAGCGATGATAAATTAAAGTCGCTTATTTTGATAACCGATTAATTACGCAAGATACGAAGGCGCTGCAATTTTTATTAACCGTTAGTCTCTTAGCACTTCCTCTGCTTAACTTAAGACTTTCCTATTAACTAAAAATTAATCTTTTTCCTTTATAAATAAAGGTCATAGAGGAAAAAGGAATTGGACATGGCCAACATTACCAATCTGCAAGATGAAAAACCTTCATATATAGAAAATGCTGAAAAGGCAATTAAAGATTTATTAGAAGAAGTTAAGAATAATCCCGCTAGAGCTGTTTCTCTAGCTCCAATTATTAAAGCATTGCTATCAATTCCAGGAATAAGCTCAAATATTATATCTGAAGCAGAACGTACGATTAATGAAGTTATGCAAAAGATGGGAATGGGAATAGCAATGAATGGTTATTCTAGCAATGATTTGAGTTCTGAACATAAGAAATTGATTGCGGATTTTTATATTTCAATGGCAAAGTTTGAACAAAGTGCAAAAAGCTACGCCGAGCTTCTTGAAGAGGCTAAAAAGAAAGAGGACGAGTTTAAAAATTTGCTGATGAACACAATTGAAGCTAATCCTAAATCAGAAGCAGCAGATAATGCCAGAATCAAGCTTAAAGATAATATTGTTGGTAGGCTTTCTATTGCTAATGATTTAGAGGCGAAATCTAAAGAATGTGATGAGCATTACGAAAAAATGCAAGTAGCTACAAAAGAGATTGAGAATGATAAAAGCTTGAGTCAAGAGCAGAAGGATATATTGCTTGACCAAGCGAAAGCAGAGCTTATAAGCGCACAAGCCAAGCTCGCTGGATTAAATTCACAGAATCAGGCATTGGGCAAACAGTTAGTGGCAGATATTGAAAAAGCTGTTTTGGATAAAGCTGCAGTATCAAAAAGTTCCAGCATGGCTGAGTATAAACAAATAATCAGCAACGGGATATCCGAAGAGCAGAAGAAGGAGATTGCCATATTTGTGAAAGATTGCCAAGGCATGCCAAAGGATCTGATTATTGAAAAATACGAGAATTTGGAAGGAAAAATAACCAGCATGCAAGCTTTGAAGGTTGAAGAGCTTGGAAAAATCGGAAAGCCAGAATGGGCTGAAAAGGTTGAGAAGGGTGGTGGAGAAGTTGAATCTACTGGTGAAAAAGTGAGGCCTATCAAGCTTAGTCATGCTCAAATGTTGCAGCAGCGAAAAGAAAAAGAGATGAATCAAAATAACGGAAAAAGCAGGTGACCAACTTGTTGATATTTATGTATTTTAGAGAAAAATTTAAGATTTTTTTAAGATTTTGTTAAAAAGTTGATGACAAATTTAACCAATTAGCTACCATGCAACCTAGTGGTGTGATGTTATCCCGAGGAGGTAATAACCGACGTGGGGATCTAGACGCAACATCTTGCGAAGCAATAACTTTTCTGGATTGCCGCGCGTCGCTCGCCATTACATAGATAATTTAGATGGAGGAGCTATATGCTTGAAGTTCATAAAGAGATTTACACTGATTTAAAAGAAATGATTCTTTCACACTCCTATACAGAAATCATGAATGATTTTCAAGAAATGGAAGAGGCTAAACTCGGCGATGAGATCACCTCCCTCCTCAACTTCCAAGACCCCGAAGGCAAAACCCTAATCCACCATATTGTGGAAAACCATAACACTGGTCATCGTACCGGCCTATGGGCAATGGTGGAGCTTTCATTTAAGGGCGCAGACCTCAACATCCAGGATAAGCAAGGCAATACTGCACTCCATTCCTGCGCTAATTTTTATAAGACGCTAATTTCAGCTCCTTTTAATCCTGAATTTGATACTTATTTGCATCAAAGCCTAATAGAAGATCAAGAGAGGGCAATTGGAAAAGACAAAGAACGTGAAATGTTTGCATTTATGGCTGACATTGGAGGTATGCTTTGGTGTGGAGCAAACCCTGAAATTGCGAACAATAAGGGTGAGAAAATTTTTCCATTAATGGCAAGTATTGCAAAATTAATGCCAGCGGGTTCAGTTAAGCCAAATATTTGTGCAGAGTCATGCAAATTAGCATTTATAGAATTTTTCAATAAAGGAATTCAAAATTTTCTTTATGAAGTTGAAGAGAAACAAAAAGAGTTTAACAGATTACACTGTCTCATTAAAGCAGATCCACTTTCAGAGCAAGCGCGCCAATCAAGGGAGAAGCTAGATGCAAACCTCATTGAAAGACTTGCCTTACAGGGCGACCAGCAATCCCTTGAGGAGTATGGCATTCGTTACTCTTGGGCGCCAAATGTGAAAAAATGGGTAGAGGAGCTTGAGGCAAATGCCAGCCCAGAAATAAAAAGCGCTAAGTTTGCTTTAGAGCCGCCCGGAAAACACGTTACCAAAGTAACCGCCCAACCAGAGCAACAGAGCAGCGGCTGCACATTGTTTTAAACCGCCAAAGATCCCATCACAGCTACAGGAGGAGATTCAGATTACACTTATAGAAAAAGATTAATAATTGATTTGATTACAAGCCTTAAAAATTAGATTATTGCATGAGTAATTGCTTAAAATAACCCATCTTTACCTTTGGCAAATGCAATCAACAAATCATAATTACCTTGGTCAGCTTCTCGTAATGAGGCTATATATTGTTTGCGGATTGCGTCAGGTTTAATGAGACTCGAATGCCCTACCCAAGTTAGCTTCTTGCCACCATATTTAGCAATAATTACATCGGCACATAGTCTGGCATGTCTGCCATTGCCATTAGGGAATAGGTGAATTTTCACAAGCCTATGGTGAAAAATTATAGCTAGCTCTGTCATGCTATAAGTTTTATGCTGCATCCAATATATAGCATCACTAAGTAGCTGATGGAATTCAGTGCGAACCATATAATAGTCTACCCCTATATTCTTATTAGATTTTCGGTATTTACCGGCCCATTTCCAAACATGACCGTACATGCGTTTGTGAAGGTTTAGAATGAATATTTCTGAGAAAACATTTTGGTTTGCGAGAATAGAGCTTCGCATTGCCCATTCTCTGGCTTCTATGATATTTTCCTGTTCAAGCTGATCCAAATCTTTACGGGTTATAACACTAGGAATGAGATCGCATTTTTCGTTCTCATCCAAAGGCGTTTGTCCTATAATATAATCGTATTTCATTATTTAATCCCACAACTTAGAACTAGGGTCCTTAGACAGCTCATCTGCAATTTCACGGATCTTGCTCTGCATGCCACCAACTTCTTGCGATTCAAGCAGCATGGTATGGTAGACTGGCTCAACTATTTCTTTGGCTTTTTTAAGAGCTTGTGCATATACAATATTCTGCAAGCGCCCTTTGAGTGGAACTAATGCATATATAAGCTGGCAATCTAGCCCTTCTGCAACTTTGCGAAGTGATTTCAGGGTTATGGAACCATCAATCTCATTAGCCTCAAGTCTTGATGCTGACTGTTGAGTAACACCAATGCGTTTCCCAAGCTGACGCATACTCATCCCCAACGCCTTACGAATAGCTCCAATCCAACCATCTGACGGACGGTCGCACATTTGGATAGAAGTTAAATGCTGATCTAACATCTGTAGCTGGATTTGTTTAAACTTACTCGCCATATTACAACCTATATTTTGTAAATCAACTTTAGGATAACACAATAAAAGCTGTTAGTAAATACATAACAAACAGTGTATAGGCTGTTATATTAAGGTCATGCCCCCGAAGTAACCGCCCAACCCGCACAAGAACAAGGCGGCTGTGCGTTGCTTTAATTATCCCCAAACTTTAGCACAAACTCCGCACCCTTGCCCAGCTCGGATGTGCATTCAATGCTCCCTCCCATGCTTTCCATCACGCGCTTACAGAATGGTAAACCTACGCCGGTGCCTCTGGTGCTACCCTTCTTATCAAAAGGTTCAAAGATGTATGGCAATTTTTCAGGAGCTATGCCATAACCATTATCTTTAAAATGTAGCTCATTATTCTCATACCAAATTTCTATCGAGCTTTGGGGCCCTGCATACTTTAAAGCATTGCTAATTAAGTTAGCAATAACATGCCCAATAAAATGCTTACTACCTTTAAATTTAAAGCTATTTTTCTTATTAACATTAACGCGAGCTAATCTTTGCTCACTTAAACCATAAGATTTTAATGTGTCTTCGACACAGTCAGTAATGTTATAGTCTCCTATGTCATCAGCTTCTGATATATCTGTT
>JAQSWL010000089.1 GCA_029266655.1 Candidatus Midichloriaceae bacterium
AACTCCCACTGATCGTCCCTTAAATCATACAACATTCTAGCCTCCTTCTTGCTTCCAGAATATTATATCACAAAATTCTTAAATGTCGACACTACCTAGCATTAGTTGCTCTCCATGTTGTGGGTTTTCTGAAGCATTACTTTATGGATAGAGTAAATTTGCTTAAAAGAATTTGGTAAATGAGTATACTCCGTTAATTTGAAAAATTGGGGCGTCGCCTCTAATTTCTCCGCGTCCGCACCTATTATGGCTAAAGCGTCATAAAAAGAGCATAGAGCATAATAAAAGTTTATGGGCAGATTGTGGTATAGGCATTATAAAAAGCAAAACATAAAAACAAGGACTGGCGCTACCGGGGCAAGCGCTTTTAGCGGCTTAAGCCAGTCCTGCAAGATCTCCTATAGAGATCTTGTGAAATGAAATGACGGAACGTCAAGCTTTAACAAACAGCGGGGTCGCTGTTTGCATTATTGCTTTTTATTAAAATACCATACCATTTCTATAACGCTTTAGCTCTAATATAGGCTTACGATACTCTCCATTGCTGCTCCTACCACTTATATCAAGCTGAGGTTAACATAAGAGAATGGGCTACACCATTTCCTTAGCAACTACCCATTTGTCAAATTGTTCTTCTGTAAGTAATCCGAGCTCAAGCGCAGATTGCCTTAAGCTCAAACCTTTTTTATGAGCATTTTTTGCTATTTTTGCCGCGTTATCATACCCTATATGTGGGTTGAGTGCAGTTACTAGCATTAATGAATTGTCTAATAGCTCTTTTATTCTAGGCTCGTTGGCTTTTATGCCAGACACACAGTTATCAGCAAAGCTAATGCAGGCATCGGATATTAACTGGATAGATTGCAATAAATTATAAATCATAACTGGTTTGAACACATTGAGTTCAAAATGCCCATTTGATCCAGCAATAGTGATAGTAGTATGGTTGCCCATTATCTGTGCGCACACCATAGTAAGAGCCTCACACTGTGTTGGGTTAACTTTTCCAGGCATTATAGACGAGCCAGGCTCATTTTCAGGTAGCATAAGTTCTCCCAAACCGCTTCTAGGTCCTGAACCTAAAAACCGAATGTCATTCGCTATTTTCATTAAGCTAACCGCAAGCACATTAAGTGCACCGCTCGCTTCCACAACTGCATCGTTTGCTGCTAATGCTTCAAATTTATTTGGCGCAGTTATAAATTGATATCCGGTTAACTTAGATAGCTCATCGGCAATTTTGGCATCAAAGCCTGGAGCTGAATTCAAGCCGGTTCCGACAGCAGTCCCCCCTTGAGCAAGTAAGGAAAGGTGCTCCATGCAACTCTTTATACGCTTTACACCATATTCTATTTGGGTCACATAGCCTGAAAACTCTTGCCCCAAAGTCATAGGGGTTGCATCTTGGGTATGAGTTCTGCCAATTTTTATTATTTTATCAAATTCCGTAACTTTAGCATTCAGCGCCTTGTGTAAATGGTGGAGAGCAGGAAGTAAACATTCATTGATTTCGCACACCGATGCGACATGCATAGCTGTTGGGAAAGTATCATTTGAAGACTGCCCCATGTTCACATGGTCATTAGGGTGTACAGGAGATTTAGACCCCATAACTCCGCCTAATATTTCAATAGCACAGTTGGAAATAACCTCGTTAATATTCATATTGGTTTGGGTGCCAGAACCTGTTTGCCATACTGCAAGAGGGAAATTATCTGCATGCTTGCCATCTATGATCTCATTAGCTGCTTTGATAATTGCATCCTTTATGCTGGCATCTAACTTACCCAGATCATTATTAACAATAGCTGCGGCTTTTTTAATCATAGCCAAAGCTTTGATCAAGGCCCTTGGCATCTTTTCAATGCCAATTTTAAAATTGTGTAAAGATCTCTCTGTCTGCGCTCCCCAATACTTATCAGCTGATACTTGGATAGCCCCAAAGCTATCTGTCTCCATGCGATGATTCGCCATAAAGCCTCTATTTTAGTTTTTATGCGCGCTCAAGTGCGGCTGCTACTCTAAACATTAACACTTCTTCAAAGTGATTTGCAATAAGATGTAAGCCTAAAGGCAATTTGTTTTTTGACATCGCAGCAGGCACAGACATACATGGTAAACCAGCAAGGCTGGCAGGAACTGCAAATACGTCGTTTAGATACATCTTAACAGGATCAGATGTATTTTCACCTATGGCAAAAGCTTCTGACGGGGCAGTTGGTGTTAAGATAATGTCTACTTTCTTAAACGCCTTATCAAAGTCTTGCATAATTAAATTACGCACCTTCTGAGCTTTTGTGTAATAAGCATCATAGAAGCCAGCAGAAAGCACGTAGGTTCCAATCATGAGTCTACGCTTAACTTCTTCTCCAAAGCCTGCAGCTCTAGTTGCTTCGTACATATCATTAATGCCCATAGAGTTGGCAGCTACCCTGTTGCCAAAGCGTACGCCATCGTACCTTGCCAAGTTAGAAGAAGCCTCTGCAGGAGCGATTATATAATATGTAGGTAGAGAATATTTAGTGTGAGGTAGCGATATCTCTACAATCTCAGCGCCTTGAGCTTTTAATGCATTTGCACCATCAGTCCACATTTTGCTAATTTCTTCTGGCATGCCATCTACCATGTATTCTTTAGGTATCCCAACACGCAGGCCTTTAACCCCAAGGTTTAAATCTTGAGAATAGTTTGGGGTTTCAATCTTTACTGAAGTTGAATCTTTAGGGTCGAATCCGCTTATAGATTGCAAAAGCATAGCTGTATCTTCAACTGTGCGTGCGAAGCAGCCAGCTTGGTCTAATGAGCTTGCAAATGATATCATCCCATAACGAGAGCATCTGCCATATGTTGGTTTAGCACCAACAATACCTACAAATGCAGCTGGCTGCCTGATTGAGCCACCGGTATCACTACCCAAAGCACCCATGCATAAATTTGCTGCAACTGCGGCTGCAGAGCCTCCAGAAGAACCACCGGGAACTATTTTAGCATTTTCATCCCCAAATCTTTTCAGCGGGCTTATAACTGGCCCATAAGCACTTGTGGTATTAGCAGAGCCCATAGCAAATTCATCCATGTTGGTTTTTCCTACCATTACAGCACCAGCATTAAACATATTTTGGGTAACGGTTGATTCATAAGGTGGAATAAAGCCTCTAAGGATATTAGAGCAAGCTGAAGTCTCAAAACCTTTTGTGCAGAATAGATCTTTCACTCCAATGCCTATGCCTTCAATGCTACCTGCTGTGCCATCTGCATAGCGCTTGTCGGAGGCTTCAGCTTGTTTTATAGCATGTTCTTCAGTTATTTGCGTAAAAGCATTCAGATCTTGATGTTGCTTTGCTTTTTCAATATGAGCTTTTGTTAGCTCTACAGATGATATTTGCCTGCTTTTCAGTAAGTTTAAAGCTTCTTTGATGGTAAGATCCGTTAAATTTGCCATATGCTGTACCGTAAATTTCAAAAATTCATGGAGCAGAATATTATAATTTAGCTTTATTATAAAGCACAATATCAAAAAAGGTTGCCGCATACTTTGCAAGATCTGTGGGAGGAGATCTTGCAGGTCTGGCGTAATATAGCTTAGACAGTATAAAAGTGATATGTAATTTCGTCATCGCGAGCGTTAGCGTGGCGATCCAGTAATTTATCGCTACGCAAGATATTATGCCTGG
>JAQSWL010000036.1 GCA_029266655.1 Candidatus Midichloriaceae bacterium
AACGGCAACCCGTTGTTTGCATTATTGCTTTTTATTAAATTAAAATACACTCTCTTTTTATGGCTTTTATATTTCTTAGCACTTTCAACAGTTATGGCCTGGATTCCTGAGGCGTCCAAGCCACCTCGAAATAACTGTTCATTTTTATACCCTTTTAGCTATAAAAAAAATGCCACGGCGCTTTTATATTCGCCATGGCATTTTAAATATATTATACCAAATCTCAAAATAAATAGAGCATTAAAGCTTATATTTTGGCAAATTCACTTGGTAAAAAATTGATAAATATGTAAATAGACCTCTCCGGAAACTCTACTTCTGCTGCAGGTTGCTACGTTGCTCCGGTACTCAGATCCTCATGTATATTGAATACACTCCGGTCTTCTGTTCCGTGTACTCCTTGCACCATGCTACCAGAAGCGAGTTTCCGAAGGGGTCTAATATTCAACTGCTTTTTCCCTTCGCACTTTGCCAAAATCTGGCATTCCTATAGCTAAAGCATTTTAATTTGAATATAGGAGCGAGAAATGAAATGTAGTAAACTACTACATGAGTGATTGAGCAACGCGTAGTCAAATTATAAAGGCTTAGTTATATCTCAATTTATTTATGAGATTTGGTATAATGCGCTACTTTAAGCAGCAGTACTTAATTGTTTCTTAGCCTTCTCAACAACAGACTTAAAGGTCTCTGGTTCGTGAATAGCAAGTTCTGAAAGCATCTTACGATTCAAATCAATACCTGCAAGCTTCATGCCTCTGATGAATTGAGAATACACCATACCGTGCTCCCTTACAGCAGCATTAATACGCTGAATCCACAAAGCCCTAAATTCACGCTTTTTATTTCTGCGATCGCGGTATGCATATCTTAAAGCCTTCTCAACTCTCTCGATTGCAACTCTAATACAATTTTTGGCACGGCCTCTGTAGCCTTTTGCCATTTTTAGAATTTTTTTATGTCTAGCTTTAGTTTGTACGCCTCTTTTTACTCTGGCCATTTTTTATCTCACAAATAAATAATATAAATAATTAAGCAGTACCATATGGTAAAAACTGCTTAGCTCTTTTAGCTTCCATATCCGGTAGCATAGCTGTGCCGCGTTGTTCACGCACTTGCCTGGTACTACGTTTACGCATATTATGTTGCTTATTTGCCTGAGAGGCCTTAACACCGCCGTTAGCAGTGATCTTGAAGCGCTTTTTAGCGCTACTTTTGGTTTTCATTTTTGGCATTTCATCCTCAAAGATATATGTTTTATAGCGCGCTAAAGGCATGCCTAGCCCTAAGTGCAGCAAAAGTTATTATACATAAATCCACCTTCTTGGGAAGCAAAATCTCACCAAAAATCTATTATACCAAAACTCTACTTAACAAAGAGTGATTCGATAACCCTATCAGCATTTACAGGTATGAAATCCATGTAATAGTCTTTCATTGCCTTAGGCGATGGTTTTACAGGGTATCTCCACACAAATTCTAAAAAGCTATCATTAGTTTTTACCACACCATCTTCCAACTTAATCTCTATAACTTTGCCCATAGTTGATGACTGCTCTATACCGCATTTCGCACCACCTTTTATTAGTCCGCCCTCTTTATTCATCACAGCATTATAATTGTTTTGAACATGCGAGTTAAAATTTTCTAAAGAGCTATGGCTTTCTGGACACACCCCTACCCCAAAATGATTTATCCTACGACCGAAAAGTAATATCCAAGCCAAAAGCTGGTTTTCTTCTTTAACCGCTTCATACTCCTTTAATGTTGGGTGTTCCGAAAATTTACTATTTAAATGCCCACTTATTACATCAACAACATAATGTTCCGCAAGCTGATTACCTTCTTCTGCATCTTTCATGGCAGATTTAATCATAGTTAAATCGAAGTTTTGGTAATTACATTTAGAGTATTTTTCAATTATTTTGCGAGTGGATTTACTAAATTTATCATTGCAGAAATCTGCAATAATTGGCTGTGGCAATGCTTCTTTTGGAGATTTCTCAGAAAACTCTGGGCTAGATAACCACATAAAATTATTTTGCTTATCAGGCAAATATCCTGCGCCTCTCTCCGTATATCCAATTAATTTAAAAATCTCTTTTAAGTAATCAATTCCTGAATATTTAGATGTAAAATCTATAATTGCAAAATGATCCATGGCCAGCTTTTCTTTTGAGAAAATTCCGTAATATTCAGGGGCGGCTTTTATATAATTACTCCAAAGTCTATGCGTCAATCCCTTCCTTATTCTATAGGTCATTTCAAAACACCTCACGAGTATTATTTAGATTTGCAGAGAGCCCATGCAGAAGAACTCTCCATATTCTAGACTTTTTAATCTTTGCTGGTATATATAATAATATAGCATCTTTAGCAACTCTATATCAAGCAAAAAATGATATTTTTGCAAAATTTTTCCATTTAGATCAATATGTTAGCTATATTTGAAACTTCATTTCAATATAGCTAGGCTTGACAAAATCAGCTTGCCAGAGTACTCAAACCAGAGCTGTTTAACTTATTTTTCGGATTTAATATTCAATATATAGCGTATGTCCACAATCATTATCTTGTCACACCCACAAATGGGAGAAAATATTGGCGCAACTGCCAGAGCTATGAGCAATTTTGGTCTTGATGAATTAAGGATAGTTGCCCCTCGAGATGGCTGGCCAAACCAAAGAGCTTATGCACTAGCTGCTAATGGCGCATTTGTTTTGGACAAAGCCCAAATATTTGAAGATCTGCATTCAGCAATTGCCGATATCAATATACTTTATGGCACCGCATCTGGAGACAGAGACATGGCAAAAAGCACACTTGCTCCATGGCAAATTACTAAAGCTTCTAATTCTGATAAAGTAGGCATTTTATTCGGCTGTGAACGCAGCGGACTCACCAATGATGAACTTTCTATATGCGACCACATCATTAAGATACCAACATCTCAACTCAACCCATCTTTAAATTTAGCGCAAGCCGTTATGATAATAGCCTATGAATTAGGTAAAGGATCTGCACCAGCTTCTGCTATGCCACCACAAGCCAATAAAAGTGAGGTTTTGCATATGATAAGCTTTTTACAAACCGCTCTTGAAGAACGTAACTTTTTTAAATCCCCAAAAATGAAACCTACAATGATGCGCAATATTACCAATCTCTTCGTAAAATCCGCCTTAACTGAACAAGAGGTGCGCACGCTTTACGGAATCTTTAAAGCTTTTCTCTAAGCTTTTTCTATAAAAGCAGAACCGCGGCAGCAATAATTCACAAGAAGACCAATAACCCCAACGCCGATGTTTACAAAGTTTTTAATTTCCTTACACTCCATAGAGCTATAAATCCCCCAGGCAGAGCAAGTAGCTGAGCCTATCCAGCCATAACGGCTATATCCAAGACCACCCGCAACAAGCGGGAACCCTAATGCAGAAGTTAAGTGCATATATGGATTGTTCACCATTAAGCTCCTGGTATACTTCGGTATATGCGGGTGAATTTCACAAAATGCAACACAGCCAGTAACAAAACCCATTGCAAACTTCCAAGTAGCAGCTGCGCCTGAATTGGATTTTTGGGCAAAAACAATTTTAACCCGCTCTGGCGCTTCTTCCTGCGAAGGGTCCAGTTCAGCTTTAAATGGATTTTTATCAAGAGATAAATCAAACTTAGATAATTCTTTAAGGAAATTATCTAAGTTGTCAATTAAAGGCCCATCCCCTCCACCTAAAATACGCATCTTAGTACGCACAAGACGAGTATTTATAATATTATTAAATTGCTTATAATCATCAGTGCTTGAGTCATATAAATTGAGCAACACCCCTTCATACTGAGCGCAACTCATATCTTGGTTATGCGAAGTCAAGATATCGCTTTCAGGCCTCTCGGCAACAACTTGCAAAGCATTAAGCACCTTGGTAACGAAATTAGCATCTACTAGCTTACTTTCGCCAACAGACAGCTTACGCCGCAATTCCTTTAAGCTAACCTCATATTTAACCAACAACTGCTCAGCTTGTTCTTTACTAATCATTTTTGCACAAAGCTCATAAAATTAATATATACGCGAATATTAAATGATAATTAAACAATTAGCAATAAAATACCCGAAATTACCTCAGATAACCAAGATAGGTTTTTAATAGACCTCTTCGGAAACTCGCTTCTGGTAGCAGAGTGGAAGGAGCACACGGAACAGAAGACCGGAGTGTATTCAATATGCATGAGGATCTGAGTACCGGAGCGACGTCGCAACCTGCAGCAGAAGTAGAGTTTCCGGAGAAGTCTAATGTCAAACCACCCACTCTTTCTCTACTTCGTCTAAGTTACCCTTTGCTATCCCCTCCCTTATTGCTTCTAGGCAACGATTCATAAATCTTACATTATGCACAGTAATAAGAGATAAAGCCAATAGCTCCTGAGCTTTAAGTAAATGATGCAAATATGAACGACTATAAGAGCTGCATGTGGAGCAATCGCATCCAGATTCTATAGGATCTTTATCTAATTTATATTTACTATTCCTTAAATTAATATGCTCACGCCCAGTATCACTGCCACCTTTTACTAAAGCCCCACCATGGCGGGCTAAACGTGTGGGGTGCACGCAGTCAAAAGTATCAATACCTTGCTTAACTCCAGAAAAGATATCTCTAATACCGCCTATTCCAAGTAAATGAATTGGACGATCTGTGGAAAGGCGAGCCGCTGTATAACCCACAATTTCATACATTTGCTCCTTTGTGGCACCTAAAGACCCACCAATTGCATGCCCAAAAAAGCTAGTAGAGTTAACAAAATCAATCCCTTCATTTCTTAGATCTTCATATACCCCACCCTGCACAATTCCATAAAGTCTTTGCTCACCATTTGTAATGCGGTTAAATTCATTCAAGGATCTCACAGCCCATCTATGGCTCATTTCCATGGATCGCCTAGTATAATTTTTAGTTACGTTATATGGCGTGCATTCGTCTAACACCACTATTAAATCTGCACCCAATTGCTTCTGGATTTTTATCGACCTCTCCGGGGTGAGCAATTGCTTACTACCATCTGTGTAAGAGCGGAACATAGCGCCTTCTTCGGTGATTTTAACCAAGCTTTTACGGTGTTCGCCTTGCGCCTGACGGCGCCCTTTTATCTCTTGAGAGACCGAACCATGGCCAAGGCTAAAAATCTGATACCCGCCAGAGTCTGTAAGCATTGGGCCATTCCAGCCCATAAATTTATGAAGACCTCCAGAATTTTCCACAACCTCACCTCCTGGCTGCAGCATTAGATGATAGGTATTAGATAAGATGATCTGAGTTTTCTCCCTCTTCATTTGCGTAGGATCTACACCTTTTATAGATGCCTTAGTCGCACAAAAAATAAATGCTGGTGTATTTATAACTCCGTGTGGGGTAGTTAAAACCCCTAAGCGCGCCTTACTATGTGAGTGGGGAATTGTATAAGTAAAACTAAATGTCATATTACCTTTTAAATCGGTGGGTTAAATATATTACTGGAGTTGAAGTTATGCTCACCAACAAACGTGCTCCGTATGTGCCTAAAATATATGTAAAAATTAAGGTATGAAATGTTACAGGGTTTGGGTTAAATAAAACCCATGCAAGAACACTGAAGATAATGTTATCAACTAATCCAGAAACCATATTAGCCACATTAAATCTTAACCATAAAAATTTCTTATGGGTTAAATCTTTAATTAATTTGAATAGATAAATATCAAGCATCTGGCTAACAAAATAGGCTATAAGACTAGCAGCAAGAAGCCGAACCGAAGGCATAAAGAGAATAAACAGAGCATACTGCACTGGATTTACTATCGATCCGTCGCTGGCCTCTCCCCTTATATCGCCGCTGATGCTCGGGTAAATTAGAGTTACCATCATAAAAATAGTCATTAGAATTTGAGCTGTAAAGCTTAACTTCAAAGCCATTTGCGCAGATTTAGGACCAAAATGTTCGGTCAAAATATCACTAACAGTAAACGTGGTTGCGAATAAAACTGTACCGAGTGCAATAGGTTCACTACTTATGATAAATGGCGATACCTTCAGCACTTGGATGTTAGCGATGATAATTGCAAGTATATTATATAAATACAGCCCAAGCTCTTGCCACAGCTTCCAAAGCATTAATATCGTGCCAAAGCATAGTAATAGCAGAAAAATTGATAATAGCTCACTCATGTTCACGTATTCTTGTCTACTCTACAGTAACGGATTTAGCAAGATTTCTAGGCTTGTCCACGTCTCTACCAAGAGCAGTTGCAGCATAGTACGCCAGTAATTGCATAGATATGGTATAAACTATCGGAGCAATAAATTTACTTGCCCGTGGAAGTTTTACCGTAAACTGCGATATACTTGCAAGTTCATTAAATCCTAAGTCATCTGTAAAAGATATTATCTTACCCTTACGTGCATTTATCTCTTGCACGTTGGATACAGTTTTTGCGAAAAGCTCATCATGAGGAGCAATTGCAACGATAGGCATATTCTCATCAATTAAAGCTATTGGGCCATGCTTTAACTCACCTGCCGCTATTGCCTCTGCATGAATATAGGAAATTTCTTTTATCTTTAAAGCTCCTTCGAGTGCTATAGGATAAGAGGCACCTCTACCAATATACATCATGCTTTTTGCATCTTTTATCTCCTCTGCAATTCCTTTAATTTGCGGCACCAATTCTTCCAACACCTGAGATATTAGAGTTGGCAAATCTGCAAAGTCAGATAGATGGATTTTCTTAAGCGCCCCTGGTGTCATAAGATTCTTCTTTACACTTGTATCTAAACATAAGAAAGCAAGCACAATCATCTGCGATACAAATGCCTTTGTGGATGCAACACCAATCTCATAACCTGCAAAAATTGGCAAGACATGATTTGCTTCATGCGCCATGCTACTCTCTTCTACATTTACAATTGCTAACGTGCGCAAACCCTTAATTTTCAAATACTTAAGTGCAGCAAGAGTATCCGCTGTTTCACCGGATTGCGAGATAAAGACTCCAATCCCATTTGGATCCAAAACAGATTGTCTATATCTAAATTCAGAAGCAAAATCAATTTCCACCGGGATTCTTGCAAACTCTTCAAACCAATACTTTGCCACAAAAGCCGCATGATACGAACTACCACATGCGATTATATAAATTCGGCTACAATCTTTAAGGTCTACCGAAAATTGAGAAAAATCTAATATAGAATTATTATTAGTATCCAACTTGCAGTATCTTTTAAACAACCTATCAGCCACTGTAGATTGCTCGAAGATTTCCTTAAGCATAAAGTCGCCAAAATTCCCTTTTTCAATAGAGCTCAAGTCAAGATTAACATCCATAAAATCTCTATGCACTTCTTTACCATCAACCGTAGTAATCCGGTATTTATCCTTGGAGAGCTCTACTATTTCACCATCATCCAAATAGATAATTTTATTTGTAAAATTGTGCAAAGCCAAAGCGTCTGACCCTAGATACATCTCTTCATCACCTACACCAATTGCAAGTGGGGCACCCTTTCTAATCCCAATCATTATGTCGGGATGATGGGCGAATATAACTGCTGCTGCAAAGGCACCTTCAATTTCTTTAAATGATTTAGCCACTGCATCATATGGGGTCATCCCAGCTTTGAAGTATTTATTTATGAGCATTAGCAAAACCTCTGTATCAGTGTCACTTTCAAAAGTAACTCCTTCTGCAATTAGCTCACTTTTTAATTTAGCATAATTTTCAATTATCCCATTGTGCACTATTGAGACACTATCGGATTTAAAGGGGTGCGCATTTCGCTGCTCCGGAGCACCATGAGTTGCCCACCTCGTATGCCCGATCCCAATAGCTCCTTCAATTGGTTCTTCTTGTAGCAGATTTACCAAAGCGTCTATTCTGCCTGCGACCTTGCGCACCAAGATTTCATTATCATCAATAACCGAGATGCCAGCAGAGTCATACCCTCTGTACTCTAACAGCTTTAATGAGCCAACTATACGATCAGCAACAGCTGATTTACCAATTATTCCAACTATTCCGCACATAATTTACACTTCATTTTTATCGAAGCCGAGATCGTACACCCAAGTAGAAGATTTTTCAAATCTAATATTTATTACTAAATGTTACAAAGATAAATCATTGGGTATTACTTTATACTCTCCGGCATCGCTATTACCCATAAGTAAATGCCTGCCCTCTAGGATAAATTGCCCTTGGATAGCTATAGTATTGAACCTATCAAACATACCTCTAAAGGAAAAGCGCGAAGGGAAAAAATAGCTGAATATTTTACATATTCAGCTATTTTTTACCAAGTGAATTTGCCAAAAGATGAGCTTTAATGCTCTATTTATTTTGAGATTTGATATAACATATGATAAATCCAGCTTAAATAACCATACTTCTCCCGACATCCTGATATAAGTAATTGGTTTATATGAGCATAATTGCCATTTAGAACAGCTATAGCTAAAGCATTATAAAAAAGATACTTTTGTCTCAAGCAAATTTACCATACTCCCCTACATCATCGCTACAAACAAAAACAAGAGCTAAGGTACACCCTTCGCTCTTGTTTGAATAATATAATAATATAAAAAAACTTGTATTAACGTTTAGAGAACTGGAAGCGTTTTCTAGCTTTCTTATGGCCAAATTTCTTACGCTCAACTTCTCTGCTATCTCTAGTTAAGAAAGTACCTTGACGCAAAAGTGTATGCAAGCTAGGGTCCGCCTTATCTAAAGCCCTGCTAATACCTAATCTAATAGCACCAGCTTGACCAGACAATCCACTACCTTTTACTGTGCACCATACATCAAAGCTGCCAGCTGTATTGGTAACTGCAAACGGCTGATTAACTATCATGCGTAAAACCGGACGCGCTAGATATTCTTCTATCACCTTACCATTAACAATGATCCTGCCCTTACCTTTTGCAATCCATACACGAGCAGATGCTTCTTTTCTTCTGCCTGTTGCGTAAATTCTACCTTCTTTTGGTAGAGCTTTAGAAATTGTAATTTTCTCTTGAGTGTTTACTGACATGTGTACTAATCCCTCTTATTCTTTTTATTCATAGATGCAAAATCAAATGCTACAGGGGTTTGTGCCTGCTGCTTGTGTTCGCTACCTGAATAAATATGCAAATGCTTCATTTGTTTGCGAGCTAGTGCGCTGTCTTTAGGCATCATGCGCTCAATAGCTTTTTCAAGAACTCTGTGAGGATGTTTACCACCCAAAATTTGCCCTTTAGTTCTTTGTTTAATACCACCAGGGTGATTTGTATGCCAATAAAAAATATCCTGGTCTAATTTATTACCAGTAATAGCAACTTTTTCTGCATTCACAATAATAACGTGATCTCCAGAATCGATATGCGGTGTAAAATCAACTTTGTGTTTCCCACGCAAAATTTTAGCTACTTGAGACGCTAACCTGCCGAGAACTAACCCCTCAGCATCGATTACGTACCACTTTTTAGCATCATCGTATTTCTTAAACGATGTACCAGCTGTAAATGAACTCATCTATAAACCCATAGAAAATAACCTTTAAGGGCCTCATTATTTACTCAGACTTGAAAAATGTCAACAAGGATTTGAAAGATTAATCATCATATAGTATAGTGGCAAATGCAGGAGGGCAGATGGTCGCTGTAATTAATATAGTTACAGAGGAAAGTCCGGACTTCACAGAAACAATGGTGCTGGATAACTTCCAGCGGGGGAAACCCTAGGGAAAGTGCCACAGAAAATATACAGCCCTTCGCAAGACTGGGTAATGGTGAAAAGGTGAGGTAAGAGCTCACCGGGAGTCTAGCGATAGAGTCCGCATGGAAAACCCCACCAGAAGCAAGGCCAAATAGGCGCATCGTTAGTTTACTAACGCTTTGTTCTGGCGTAGATGCGCGGGTAGGCCGCAAGATCGGTTGAGCAATCAATCGACCAGATAAATGACCATCCAAGACAGAATCCGGCTTATAGCCCACCTGCATTTACAAAATTGTTAACTGATCTTCTTCAGCATAATTACTTGGTAAAAGGCTATTTATTCTCGCCCTTATAGCGGATTTAAACTCAAAATAATTTTTGGTGGCTACAACCAGGCCCGCACATGTGTATGTGTAGGCCTCAACAAAGATTGGAGCATTAAATTTACCAGCAAATGCGGTTAGAGTTAATGCAAACGCAGTCATAATAGAAAGTTTAATGGCAGTGCTAAATAAAAACTTTGACCTATAGTAGTTAAACAAGTTTATTTCATCAGTTTCATCACCATTTAAAACCTCGCAACTTCTCTGAGCCATAAAGATGTTATTAGTAGCTAGCACGTAGGTCTCATGAAAAACTCCTAAAACCTTTAAATCCCTTGAGAATTTACAATCACCCTCCATCCAAGACATAATAATTCTACGAACATCTTTTGGACTATCTGCAAGAGCATTTCTGATTATAGGCCCACTATATCCAAAATATAAATATGCCTTATATCCAGCGTCTAATGCTTGAGCTATCGGTTTATAAAAATTAATTTGCGCATCACATCTTCTCTTCATCTTATACCCTCCATTTGTGATATAAGTATAAAGGAATTGTAACGCAGCTATAATTCTAAAAAAAGCTTTTTCTAGCATATTTTAAGATCTTTCTCCTCATAACGAGTATTTTTCTTTTATCCAAATATTTAAGCTTAAAATTAACGCCCTCAAACACGCCCTGGAAGGAAAACCATTGGCTGCTTAAGTGATAGGGAAATTTATGCCAAGCCGTTATTAGGAATTAGATTTGAGATTTCAATAGACCTCTTCGGAAACTCGCTTCTGGCAGCAGGGTGGAAGGAGCACACGGAACAGAAGACCGGAGTGTATTCAATATACATGAGGATCTGAGTACCGGAGCGACGTCGCAACCTGCAGCAGAAGTAACGCACTAAATGTCTAATCCTGCGTTTAACAAAGTTTCTATCAACAGCGCGCTTAAAAGTTCTTTTCCCAGCTATTGCAGCAAATTGGAGCGCCCCCTCTTCCGCAGGTAGCGGCAAATAAAAAAGCACAAACGATCCTGAATTGATCTTTGTGCCTTTTTTCAAAATTTCATTTATTTTGTCGCTAGACTTAATAATTTTTATTCGCATGAAACCGTAAGGTTTTTTCTGCCTTTAGCCCTACGCCTAGACAACACTTCCCTACCAGCTACAGTTTTCATGCGAGCGCGGAAGCCGTGTCTGCGCTTTCTAACTAGATTACTAGGTTGATATGTTCTTTTCGTAGCCATACTAATACTTTGTAAAATTAAATAGGAGATGAGTTTATACAACGTTTAACTCTTGTTGTCAAACAATTATCAATCCATGTTATGCAAACTTAGCTCATTATTTTACTTGCTGTTTTATATGAGATTTGCGACTATAGTTGTCGCAATAAATCATATGTCATCTTTAAAATGGTACAATTTACGCTTCCTAAAAACTCTCGGGTCACTAAAAATAAAAAGATAAAAAAAGCCCATAAAAAACCAAATCATAAGACCTTTAATATATATAGGTACAATCCTGAATCCCAGGATAACCCTAAAATTCAAAGCTATGAGGTAGATACCACAAAGTGCGGCCCTATGGTGCTTGACGCTTTAATTAAAATAAAAGACGAAACAGATAGCACCCTTACCTTTAGGCGCTCGTGCAGAGAAGGTATATGTGGAAGTTGCGCGATGAATATAGATGGCACGAATACACTAGCATGCATCAAGGCTATAGATGATGTTAAGGGAGACGTGAACATATATCCACTTCCTCATATGCCAGTTGTAAAAGATTTAGTGCCAGATCTAACCCATTTTTATGCGCAGTTGCGATCAATAAAACCATGGATGCAAACCGAAACTACATCAGAAAGCAACAAAGAACGCCTACAATCTCCAAAAGATCGGGCAAAACTCGATGGCTCTTATGAATGTATTTTATGCGCATGCTGCAGCACAAGCTGCCCGAGCTATTGGTGGAATTCTGAAAGCTATTTAGGGCCCGCAGTATTACTACAGGCATATAGATGGATTATTGATAGCAGAGACGAGAATACCGGTGAGCGGCTGGATAATTTAGAAGACCCTTTTAGACTTTATCGTTGCCATACTATTATGAACTGTGCTAAAACTTGCCCTAAAGGGTTAAATCCTGCGCAAGCGATATCAGAGATAAAAGGTATGCTTGTTAAACGGCAAAGTTAATGAGTTTATGTTGAAGCACAGAATTAGCGTATTTATACTGATTATAGCACTATCGGCCTGCAGCTCTAAAGAAAATAAAGAAGAGCTAACCGATCCAAATGATCTTTACCGAGAAGCAGCCAATGCCTTAAATAAAGATGAATATGCAACTGCTGCTACTAAGTTTGAACAGTTGGAAAGGGAACATCCAGCTTCTGAGCTGGCTGGGCAAGCGCATATCAATAGGGCATATGCAAAATATATGGATGGTAAGTTTGACGAAGCGGTAATGATAATTGATGACTTCATCAAGCAATACCCGGCTCACCATGTTACTCCTTACATGTACTATTTAAAAGGTCTTTGCTATTATGACCGAATTTTAGATGCAGGACGCGATCAAGAGCTCTCAAACAAAACCATAAAAACTTTTAATGATCTGATAAACAGATTTCCGAACTCCAAGTACGCGCGCGATGCTCAACTAAAAATAGATTACGCAACCAATATGCTTGCAGCTAAGAATATGGACATAGGAAGATTTTATCTAAAAAGAGGCGACCTTATAGCGGCTCTAGGCAGATTCAGAACTGTGGTCGAGCAATATCAAACCACTGTCTTGGTCACAGAAGCCTTATACCGAATGGTAGAAATTTACTATGCCCTTGGCGATATCGAGCAAGCTAAAAACTATGCAGCTGTACTGGGTTATAATTACCCGGAAAGCCATTGGTATGATGATGCATACGCAATATTATCTCAAAATACATCTGGAGCACCACGTGGATAACTCTCTAAATTCTATTTTCCCAACAGATATAGGAACTATTCATTTTATTGGAATTGGGGGCATTGGAATGAGTGGTATTGCAGAGATTTTGCACTCAATGGGTTATTCTGTACAAGGGTCTGATCTATCTCAAAGCTATGTTACAGACAATCTACTTGCTTTAGGAATTCCAATAAATTTTGACCATGTGGCTAGCAATGTTGATAATTGCTCTTTGGTAGTTAAATCTACCGCAGTTAAAGACACCAATCCAGAAATTATCCGCGCTCATGAACTCGGCATACCGATTATACAGCGTTCGAAAATGCTTGCAGAAATAATGAGGTTTAAACAATCCATTTCCATTTCCGGCACTCATGGCAAAACAACAACAACTTCGCTAGTTGCTTGCTTATTGGAATCAGCAAATTTAAACCCAACCGTTATTAACGGCGGCATAATAAATAGTAAAAAAACGAACGCTTATATAGGGAATGGCAAATATTTAGTTGCCGAGGCTGATGAGTCCGATGGCACTTTCATTAAAGTCCCTAGCTATGCAGCTGTAATAACTAACATAGACCCAGAACATTTGGACTATTATCAAACCTTTGAAAATGTTATTGCTGCTTATAGATCATTTATAACTAACCTACCATTTTATGGTTTTGGCGTTTTGTGCTATGACCACCCTATTGTTCGCCAACTTGGTACAAGCATTAAAGGCACCAAAGTTATTTCTTATGGCATTGAAGCTCAATCTGCCGACATTCGCGCTGTTAATATACGCACAGATATAGACGGATCCACTTTTGATGTTGCAATCTCAGAAAGTTATGCGCGCAAAAAAGGTTTGAAATTCAACACGCTAAAAGATGTAAAATTACACTTAAATGGCAGGCATAATATATGCAATTCTTTGTCTGCAATTGCAATAGGCTTAGAGCTTAGCATTGCCCCCGAGATAATTGCTAAATCTTTTGCTACTTTTGAAGGCGTTAAAAGAAGATTTACAAAAACCGGAGTTTGGAAAGGCGTTACTATTATTGACGATTACGCTCACCACCCAATTGAAATTAAAGCAACTTTGAGCACAGCACGCGATGTAGTAAACAATACTGGCGGCAAGGTGATATCTGTCATGCAACCTCATAAATATTCTAGACTTAATGACCTTATGGAGGATTTTAGTGAATCTTTCACTAATGCAGATGAATTGATAATTACAGATGTTTACCCAGCTGGCGAAACACCTATACCAGGAATAAACGCACAAGAGTTAATCAGGCGCATAAAATTGAGCACTAAGAAAGAAGCCATCTATTTGCAAGACCCAGAAAAGCTAGCAGAGATTATTAATAAACTTGCCAAACCCTCCGACCTTGTAGTACTTTTAGGAGCAGGAAACATCACTAAATGGGCATATGACTTACCGAAAAATTTGGAAGACTTATCTAAACGCGCTGCTTAGCTTATTAGTTATTGGCTATCCTATTTGCGCACTGAGCTACACCTTAGAAGATGCCATGATTATGGCCCATGAAAATAATAATAAGATTTTGGCTGAATATCAAAATCTTGAAGCTAGCAAAATGGCAAAACCAAAAGCTTATAGCGAGCTTTTACCAACTGTTAAGTTAAATAACACTAACTACCATACTAAATATGAAAATCCCGCTGATAAAAGGGCTTCTGGAGACCCATATTATAGGAAATATGGCGCAAGTATAACTCAGCCACTCTTTAATGGTGGCTCTACTTATGCAAAAATAAAAATGGCTGATGCTACAGTAGATTCCAGTATCGAAAGATTAAAAGATATTTCTAATTCTATAACTGTAAGTGCGGTCCAAGCATATGAAGGAGTGCTTGCTGCCCGTGAGATTTTTAACATCAACTTGCAAAATGAAGAGATTTTTGAAAGATATCTAGAATTCACAGCAATAAGGTTTAAAGCAGGAGTTATAACTCGTACAGATGTTCTGCAAGCAGAGGTGAGACTTTCTAATGCAAAAGCCCAAAAGGAAAATGCTTATGCAGAAATGCGCAACACGGAAGCGAACTTTGAACATATAGTTGGCTCCCCTCCTCTTGAAGCTATGGATGCAGTACAAATTGACAATATTGTATTGCCAAGTAGTGTTGATGAGCTGATAGATATAGCGAAGCAAAATAATCCTACTTTAAAAACTTATCAATACGGCACTAAAAATGCTAAGTATGCAGTTAATGTTGCAGCCGCTCAGATACTCCCAACCGTAACCGCAAATGCTGAGATTGCTAGGCTTTCTAAAACTAAACCAAGCCTACCTACCTCTAATAATAACAACACATATACATTACAAGTTAGTGCCCCACTTTTCCAAGGTGGTAGCGAATACGCTAATATAATAGAGAAGCAACACTTAGCGAGAAAAGCAGATTTTGATGAAAAAGAAATTGAAAATCAGCTTATCGAAAGTTGCATATCTATTTGGAACAAGAACAAAACCTCTAAGTCCGTTGTAAAAGCTAGACTTGATGCTATAACCGCAGCAGAAAAAGCACTAGAGGGAGTAAAGGAAGAAGTTAATGTTGGGACTCGCACTACTATTGATTTACTTAACGCTCAAAGTGAATTGTTCAATGCCAAGGTTAGTTACAGAACTGCTAAGGCTGATTTAATAATATCAGTTTACCAGATGCTGCAAGTGATGGGGCAGATAGATTCCATTAATCCTGATTACAACAGTTGAGTAGATTTGAAAAAATAGCCTGTATATGTGATTTTTCTTCTAAAAGCGCTACAGATGCTTTTAGGGAGCTTAATAGCAGATACCAATTTATTGATGCTAATAGCCTTGACCCCGAAGCCCCAGACGTGATAATAGCCTTGGGTGGAGATGGATTAATGTTGAAAGTTTTGCATAGGTATATAAACCGAAGCATTCCTATCTATGGCATGAATCGAGGTTCAGTAGGATTTTTACTAAATGCATACAAACCAAATGCGCTAATTGAACGCTTAGAAAACTCTGTGCAATTTCAGCTGCATCCATTAGAAATGGAAGTGGAAACTTTAGATGGGCAAGTAGTGACAGAGCTTGCAGTGAATGAAGTATCTATGCTTAGACAAACTAACCAAGCTGCAAAAATAAGAATTTCAGTAGATGGCGAAGAGCGTATACCCTCACTGGTGTGTGATGGCGTTTTGGTTAGCACCCCAGCTGGCAGCACTGCTTATAATTTTGCAGCAAATGGGCCAATTATACCACTTGGATCTAATGTGCTCTCAGTTACACCTATAAGCCCATTTAGACCAAGAAGATGGCGCGGCGCTTTACTTTCGCATAATAATAAAATTTTATTTGAAATTATCGATCCATTAAAACGCCCAGTAAGTGCTGTAGCCGATTTCAACGAGGTGCGCGATGTTGTATCAGTTCAAGTTTATGAGCGTAAAGATATAGTGTTGAAATTATTGTTCGACAAAGAAAATAATATTCAAGACCGCATCACTAAAGAACAATTCATGCCTTGATATATATTGTTATTCTTCGAATAAATTGCCTAAATAACGCCAATAATGGATAAGGTCTCCCCACTAATATTTTGTAATTTAAAACAAAAAACTCTAAAAATTGTCACTGCCATGCTCCCCAATATCAAGAGGTAATCTGTTGATTTTTATAAGGTATATAGTAATTTAATTTGAATATTAAACTAAAAAACAATAATGCAAATAGTGGGTTGCCACTATTTGTTTTACGTTAGCAGAATCTTTAAAGGAAATTCTGCAGGCCTGGCGCAGCGCTTCGCGCTTGCCCCGGTAGCGCCAGGCCTCTCTTTATGTTTTGCTTTTTATCGATTTACTGCGTACACTTTTCAAACTAATTTACTATAAATGCCATTGGATAGTTTATCTTATAAAATCAATAGATTGCCTCCCGATGTCGAGAAGTATGAAAGCATCTATGCCTTTTAAACGCTTTAATATTTATATTAACCATTTGTTAAACAACAACTGCTACCCTTAACCATTAATAATAAACTAGGGATAGCATTATGATTATTGATCCTCAGATAGAAAAGCTTTTAAGGAAGGCTTCGCCGATTTTATTACCTGATGTATTCTTCGATTCATTTGATCAAAATATTTTAAATGCAATGCTTTTAAACTCTGCCAAACTTGGGAATATTAAATTTTTCAACATATTGCTTGAACAAGGCGCAGAAATTACAGAAGGGGTAAAAACAGCAGCTGAAGGTAAAATTCAAATATTAAATGTAATTGAAACCTACGAAACATTTATAAAAAGTTTTAATGAAGAGATGGAATCTTTAAAAGAAGACATAAAAAATGATTTAGTGCCCCCAGCAAATATTGGGGAAGAATTAGATCGGATATTTAGCCATTTTCTAACAAACAATCACCAATTTACAAATAAACTACAAGAAATGGATTTCAGCTTAAATTTTTTTGAAAGAATAAAAGTAGGATTTATATCGTTTATAAAAGGCCAAGATTATGATGAAGCCTTAGTTAAAAATGTTTCTGAGAAATTTGAGGCATTTTTTGAAAGCATCAAATCAAACGTTGATAAAAATATTGGCTTTGCTGCAAAAATTCAGAGTCAAAAATTAGCAAAAGAACAAAACCAAAATCAACGTTAAATTGCAAAAATCTTGGTTATGATAATTTATAGCATACTCCCCGACATCATCGCTACACACAAGCAAATACCTGGCATATAGAATAAATTGTCCTTTAAATAAAATTTCAATAATCCTCCTACCACTGACGCAGTCAGTCAAGCGCTGGCTCAAAAAGGTCTGCTCGCGCTCATGCGCAGACCTTTTTGCCCCCCCCCGACCAGCGCTTTTCCTTTAAAAATATGTTTGATGGATTCAATATTACAACTATCCAATGACAATTTATCTTATAAAAATCAATATATTGCCTCCCGATGTCGGGGAGTATAATTTATAGTAAATCACCTTAAAACCAAAAATGCTTTATGTCCTAGGGTGCTTGATAATGGCAAAGTAGAAATTTCATGGTCAGCAAATGCTTGCTTTAAAGAGCCTTCAGACATATGCCTACTTATCATTATAATTTGCTTAGATGAGATATCAAGAGGCGCTGTAAGATCAAAGTGATCATCCACGGTATAATGGTCATTAAATTTTTTTAAATCATTTAAATGCGGCCGCCCATAATAAACCATTAAAGCATATAATTTTCTATCATCAGTTGCTACAACCGCTTCCATATTAGCTAATTTCAACTCCGCCACATTAGCTCCAAGTTTGGCATATCCCTTAACCCTATGTAATGGATTTAATGCCTTATCCGGAAGCATATCCATAAAAAGAGGAGCAAGCATAATAATTAGCCCCACTCCACAATGCGCAGCAATATTATATTTAGCCCAGCTAACTCTCCCCAAACTAACAAAAAAATAAGCAGCTAGTATGGAACCAGAAACATATGCGGGCGCAGTCCAATTAGCATGGGCTTTGTTTTTAATTGCAAAAAACATTATGCAGAAAATTACGGTAAGCATATAAGAAGATAAAAATTTTACCTCTTTGCTTACCTCCTTTCTACCTATAATGTTTATCGCTGTAAACGGCAGCAAAAATACACCAAATACACCCAGCTGATCTCCTATGAATTTAAGTAGCGCTATTGGAATTTTTTTAAAATCAAAACCAGCTTTGACACCGGCAAGATCTTGCACATGCATGAAACTTACAAATCCATTTTGCCAATTCCAGTAAAGATTTGGTGAAAACACTAAAATAGCAATGAGTGCAGCAATATAAGGCCCACCACTAGATACAACTTGCTTTAACCTTCCTATCCACAAGCAGTAGAGCGCGGTAGCAGGCGCTATAAGTATAAAATGATATTTGGTCATAAGGCCAAGCCCTACACAAATGCCAACAATACACCAATATTTTAATTGGTTTTGCTCAAGTGACTTATGAAGATAATATAATGACAATGCCCATAAAAACATAAGTGGCACATCGGTAGAGATCAATAAGCTAGAGAGAAAAATAGATGGCAATGTAATAAAAATAAGCGCAGACAAAGCACCAATTAAAGTGCCAAAAAGCCTATTACCTAGCATAAAAACTATAAAGCTAGTAAGCATATGTATTATTGGGCTAAATAATCTAACCCCATATTCAGCATCACCAAAAATTTTTGTACTTGCGGAGATTATTGCCGCTATCATAGGCGGCTTGGAATAATAACCAAAATCTAGGTGCTTAGACCATATCCAATATTGTGCTTCATCAGCATAAAGAGGTAAACCATTTAAAAATAGCAATGTAATACGTAAAACAGTAAGGACAATTATAAAAGCTACAACTCCCCTCACCCATATATTTCCCTGAACAATTTTAATAGATTTTTTTGTAAGCTTTGCTTCGTCTAGGGGTTGCGCCGCCACTTCGTTGCTAGAAGCAATTTTCTGAGGAGGTTTAATAGATCTCTTCGGAAAACCTACTTCTGCTGCAGCTTGCGACGTCGCTTCGGTGCTCAGATCCTCATGTATATTTAATACACTCCGGTCTTCCGTTCCGCGGGCTCCTTGCACCCTACTACCAGAAGCGGGTTTTCGAAGAGATCTAATATTTTTAACAGTTTTGGTTTTAGTATTACCCTTAACCTGCACCTATGCCTCCTGTTAAAAGCATCTTTTAAAGAGAAACCTTGAAATCTCTAGCAATGGGGGAAATAAACAAAATTTCTATACCCCCAGTGTTCACAGCATTATTCAATATTTAATTAGCTTCTAACGCCTTCACTCTTTTAACAAGACGGCTAACTTTTCTTGCCGCAGCATTCTTTTTGAATACACCTTTAGATGCACCTTTCATGATTTCAGACTCAGCCACCCGAAAAGCTTCTCTAGCTTCAGCTGCTTTACCAGGAACTAAGACTTCTTCAAGCTTTTTGATAAAGGTTTTGATGCGAGAAACAACAGATTGATTTCTAACTCTATTATTAAGCGATTGCTTATGAGCTTTGACCGCTGACTTATGATTTGCCATTAATATCCTTTTCACTATGAATGAGAAGTCTTTTACCAAAAAAACCGCATTTGGTCAAGAGTTATTTATTTTGAGATTGAGATTTGCTATTACTTTTATGAGGCTTATGTGTTATAGTGTGCGCACGCGTTATTGGCTTGGGATCTTATGCATTTTATTGATGAAGCAAAAATATATTTAAAATCTGGTGATGGTGGCGGGGGATGCATTAGTTTCCGTCGTGAAAAATTCATCGAATATGGCGGGCCTGATGGTGGCGATGGGGGCCATGGAGGCGATATAATTTTTGTAGCCAGCAAAGATCTTAACACTTTGATAGACTTTAGATATAAGCAGCACTTCCGCGCACAAACTGGCGAAGGTGGAAAAGGCCAAAATCGCTATGGGAAAAGTGGTGAGGATATGATAATCACTGTACCACTTGGCACTCAGATACTTGCAGAAGATGGAAAAACACTAATTCGCGATATGTCTACCGACGGCGAAAGATTCATAATAGCAAAAGGTGGCGATGGCGGCCATGGCAATGCTAGGTTCAAGAGCTCTGTAAATCAAGCTCCTAGAAGATCAATACCTGGTTGGCCTGGGGTTGAAATGTGGGTTTGGCTTAAACTAAAATTAATTTCTGATGTAGGCATCATAGGTTTACCAAATGCTGGCAAATCAACCTACCTATCAGTTGCAACTGCTGCAAAGCCAAAGATAGCTGACTATCCGTTTACCACTCTAAAACCTCAATTGGGCGTAGCAAGAATAGGATTTGATGAATTCGTAATTGCAGATATACCAGGGCTAATAGAAGGCGCAAGCGAAGGGCTTGGGCTAGGCGATAAATTTTTACGTCATATTGAACGTTGTGCAACACTATTGCACCTGATAGATGCCTCCCAAGAGGATGTTGCAGAAACTTATGAAATTGTTCGTAATGAGCTTAGCAGTTACTCACCTTTACTTGCAGATAAAAAAGAGCTTATAGTGCTTAATAAAATTGATCTACTTGATGAGGAAGAGCTGAACGAAAAGATCGCCGCCTTAGAAAAATTAAGTGGTGCTGAAGTATTAACTTGCTCAGCAGCCACTAAAAAAGGAATAGAGGCAATATTACTGAAGACCTTGGAAATGATTAATAGTGCTAGAAGCGATATAAAAAAGGCATGAAACTTCTATAAAGAATTGCGACGCCGCTGGGGGTGGCGGCGCGCAAGCGACGGCAGGCGTCGCAAGGCTTTTAGGGGGTTTTTAATTCATGTACACAAGTCTTAGATTGATTCAAATTAATATGACTTTTTTATACCACTTTGGCTGTATTATTTTTCAATTAACTTAAGAAACAATCATCCAAGAGATCCTCTCTCATTTTTAGGCGATCCAATAATCTCTCTTTATCCATCGCTTGGAAAAGTTCTTCAAATCTGCCTTGTGCAAATAAATCGAGCGTCTCGGCCACAACCTTCCCCCTATGCTCTAAGAGCTTTTCATGGGTTTTTGTAATTTCAGATAAAGATATCTTAAGTAAAGGGCGCAAGATCCAATCCTCAATAATATTTCTCATAACCACAACAATTATTTTATTTTTTGCAAATTGTATTGCAAGAAAGCACAAAATACAATAAAAACAATCCTATACCTATTAAACTTCTTAGCTATATCACTACCTATTTATAATATGGTTTGACAAATTATCCGATAAAACTTAGAGTTCTTGCGGTACTTTGTTATTTAGATCTCATGTTAAACCACAAATTTTTCAAAAGCATAGGCCCGATATCTTTGGAAACTGCAGCTCAAAAAATTGGCGCAGAGCTTAAAGGAGCTTGTGCCGATATACAAATAATTGGCGTGGGCACTATTGAATCTGCCAAACAGGGAGAAATTGCATTTTTAACTAATGCCAAATATTCTAAACATTTATTAACGACTAACGCCTCTGCATGCATAGTTGATGAGACGGCGGCTCAATTTGCCCCAAACAATTTAGCTTTATTAGTGCACCCAAACCCTCATGAAGCTTATGCACTGCTTGTGGATTTTTTATATCCAGATGAAAAAATAGCGACCATAATTTCAGAAAAAGCAAGCATTGCTAAGACTGCGAAAATTGGCAACAATGTTTCTATTGCAGACTTTGCTGTTATAGGAGAAGGTGTAGTTATAGGAAACAACAGCAGAATAGGCCCTAATTGCTATATCGGGGACAATGTAGAAATAGGCGAGCACACAGAAGTCTATAGCAATTGCACCATAACATTTGCGAAAATTGGCAGCAACGTTACAATTAAACCTGGGGCACGCATTGGCCAAGACGGGTTTGGATTTGCAAAATCCTCAAAAGGTCTTATTAAAGTTAAACAATTAGGCAGGGTTATGATTGGCAACCATGTAGAGATAGGAGCCAATACGTGCATCGACCGCGGGGCGATTGAAGACACAATAATAGGCGATGGTAGCAAAATAGATAATGCGGTACAAATTGGGCACAATACAATAATTGGGAAGTCTTGCATAGTGTGTGGGCAAGTTGGTCTTGCAGGCAGCACTAAGGTTGAAGACTTTGTAATGCTTGGTGGCCAAGTTGGCGTAGCCGGGCACCTAAATATAGGCACAGGTAGCATGATAGCAGCTGGTAGCGGTATTATGTCAGATGTTCCAGCCAAATCAATTATGGGAGGCAGTCCCGCAACTAGTATTAGAGATTGGCATAAGGCTAATGCTATGCTAAGAAAATTAATAAAAAAAGATAAAGCGGGCAAAGATGAGTGATGAATCCAAAATAATAGATATAAACGGCATTATGAAGATGCTGCCTCATCGTTATCCTTTGCTATTGGTAGACAGGATATTAGAGATTAATTCAGATACCGGCATCGTAGCTCTTAAAAATGTTAGCATTAATGAACAATTTTTTAATGGCCATTTCCCTGGGCACCCTATAATGCCTGGCGTTCTGATTATTGAAGCAATGGCGCAAGCTGCTGGCATTTTTGTAATGTCAAATAGCAAAGAGCTAGACCCATCTGAGCATGTCGTATATTTTATGAGCATTGAAGAAGCTCAATTTAGGAAACCGGTAGTACCTGGGGACTGTTTGCATCTACATGTTACAAAAATCAAGAACCGCGGTGCTGTTTGGAAAATGAAAGGCGAAGCGAGAGTTGATGGTCAAAGAGTTGCAAATGCGATTTTTTCTGCAATGATAGTAAAAAAAGAAAATGAATAATATGCAAATAATTCACCCAACTGCAATTGTTGACAAAAATGCCGTTATTGCAGAAAACGTTAAAATAGGACCATATTCAGTTATTGGCCCCAATGTTCAACTCGCATCCGGTGTTGAAATTATGTCCCACGTTTGCGTAGATGGGCATACAACGATTGGGGAAAACACTAAGATTTATCCATTTTCTGTTATCGGGTTCCCACCTCCTGATCTTAAATACAGGGGTGAGGATTCTAGGCTAATCATAGGTAAAAATAACGTAATCCGCGAGCATGTTACTATGCACACTGGTACGGCAGTAGACCGTAACCAAACGGATGTAGGAGATAATTGCCTGTTTATGGCCAACTCTCATGTAGCGCACGATTGCGTTATTGGCAACAATGTTATTTTGGCAAATTGCGCGGCTTTAGGCGGGCATGTTATAATTGAAGATTATGCAATTATTGGCGGTTTATCTGCAGTACAGCAAAGGGTTAGAATAGGCGCGCACGCGATTGTAGGTGGCATGACTGGTATAGATGGAGATCTCATTCCATTTGGCAGAGCTGTAGGTGAGCGAGCTCATCTTGCAGGGCTCAACACCATAGGATTAAAACGTAAAAATACTAGCAATGCTCAAATCATGGCTATGAATAAAGCATTTAAAAAATTATTTTTAGAAAATTATGATGTATTTGAAAAGCGAATGGAAGATGTTCTAAGTGAGTTTGGAGATGATGAATTAATAATGCGCATAATTAATTTTATTAAAGATGAAAGGGCAACGAGCTTGTGCAAAGCCGTAATGGAGGATTAAAATTATGTCGCATAACAAAATTTCAAAATTAGGAATCTTAGCAGGCGCGGGAAATCTCCCAAAACACGTTGCCGATGCTTGCAAAGCAAAATCCATAGAGTACTGCATAATTGGTCTTGATGATGAAATGGACTCCCATCTATTTGAAGGAGAGAAAGATTTACATAAATTCAAAATCCATTCTGTTAGCAAAATACTTGCGAAACTAAAAGAAGAAAATGTTACTCATGTCACACTTACTGGCAGAGTTAAAAGGGCAGATCTTGCTAGGCTACTTTTGGATATCAAAGGAGCTAAATTACTTGCTTTAATTCTAAAAAACGGAATTGCTGATAATGCAATCCTTACTACTATAATGCACTTCATTGAGAGTGAGGGATTTAAAATCGTAGCGCCAGAATCAGTAGCTAGTGATATAATTGTACAAAAAGGTTGCCTTACAAAGGTTAAGCCAGATGAATCTGCGACTAAAGATATTCATCAAGGTTTAAAGGTATTAAAAGGAATTGCCAGCTTTGATGTTGGGCAATCTCTAATAATTCAAGGTGGGTTAACTTTAGGCGTAGAAGCAGCAGAAGGGACGGATGAATTGATCAAGCGCTGCGGTGAAGTTAAGCAAGTTGTAGATGTTGCGCCAATTTTAATTAAAGTGGCAAAGCCAAACCAAGACCGCAGAGTAGATCTACCATGTATTGGGCCACGAACAATTGAATTAGCTTTCAAATATGGCATCCGCGGTATCGCAATTGATTCTGGATCTACATTACTTTTAGAGCCAGAAGAAACTATTAAACTCGCAAACAAATACAAAATATTTATTATTGGAATTTAAATGCAAAAACTTTTAGCTAAACAAGTTTTGCTAAAAGGCGGGGTTATTTCATTTGCTACCGATACTTTATTTGCACTTGCTTGCGATGCCACAAGTGATGCAGCTATCGAAAAACTTTTCGCCCTTAAGAAACGACCGATAGAAAAAACCGCTCCTATTCTTGTAAGAAGTTTAGAGCAAGCACAATCCTACGCTTATTTTAATGATATAGCTTTAACACTTGCTAAAGCATTTTGGCCAGGAGCATTAACTTTAGTACTACCAGTATTAGAGCCAACTACTTTAAGCGGACATACAATAAGAGAAGGAACCATAGGACTTAGAGTGCCAAATAGTGAACTGAGCCTTAACTTAATAAAGGAATGGGGCATCCCAATTTTAGGCACTAGCGCCAATATTGCAGGTGGCCCTAATTTAACTACTGCAGAAGAAATTGAAGCTGTATTTGGAAATGAAGCGCTAATTATAAAATCAGAAAATAAGATTTCAGGCACCGCCTCCACCATCTTAAAAATTGTTGGGGATGAGGTTTTTTTAATTAGGGAAGGATCTATTAAAGAAACAGATTTAGCACCATATTTAGGCAATAGAAAGTTACGAAAATAGTTAAGTATAGTAATAACGCATTTGTAGTAATTTTTTAAAATGCTTAAGTTTACCCCCCTCTTAACGAAAAATTAACTAATTCAATATATTGTAAGGGTTATAGCGTATAGTGCACTGAGTAATTACATGAAAGTTAAAGTTTCAGGAATATGGGAAGTACTAAACAATCCTAGTAATTATCAGGGCGAGAGTTTGCGTAAGAGATATTTAATTCAGAATGCAAAGGAAAAGCCAACTGAAGAACAAACGAAGCACAAGAAGCGTAAGAAGCGTAAGGAATCTTTAATTCAGAATGAAACGAAAGAGCCAACTGAAGAACAAACGAAGCGCAAGAAAGATAATTTTATTCAACGCATCTGTGCGTACTTTGGCGTGGATAAAGATAATCCAGACCAAGTGAATGCGCTTAAGGGCTTTATTGCTCAATATGCCAAGCTTGAGGAATTAGGCAAGGTGCTATTCGGCCAAGAGTTTGTATCTAAAGCCATAGTAAAAGATGACGCAAATTTAGAAGCTCAATTCAAATTCTTAAATGAAAAGTATGGATACTTTACCTTATCAGATTTTAAAAATTTTAAACAGGTATATGAAGTTTGCTTGTATGTTGCGCAATACATTAAAAATAACAATAATGAGGTAGCAGAACACGAGGTAGCAGAACATGAGGTAGCAGAACATGAGGTAGCAGAACATGAGGTAGCAGAACATGAGGTAGCAGAACGCGCCTATAAAGCAATGGTGTTGTTTGGCAAAGATCCAAAGAATGCGCTGCAAGGTTGGGAAAAATTTATGGGTGAGCATGCTTCAAACCTTGCAAACCCTATCCATGATATATTTATTTATGACCTGCCAAAAAGTGGCACTTTTACCCTCCGCAGGTGGCAGTCATTGATTAAAAAAGATGGTATGAAGGTTGTTAAAGCTCTACCAAATGCCGATAAAATTGAAGCTAAATTAGGGAAGGACCCGAAAGATGTTAAAGAGATGAGCGCTACTTTAGCGCAATTAAGTTATGCAAGAGGCTCTAAAAAAGCTGAGCTTGCGAACTTATGCTATCACTATAGTGTATCTAAAGATAGGTTTAACCGCATCTTGGACTTAATAGCGGATGGTACCATTAGGTTTAAGGAAAAAGACAGCATACCAGAAGTATTTTTAGATATAGAAGAAGAAGTCGATCCTGCGGCAAAGAATCAGTACTTGGTAAAACTTCCTGCGAATGACCCACGCGCGATGATCCTCGGTGATATTACTAATTGCTGCCAAAGCATCGGCGGGGATGCAGAGCTATGTGTAATAGATGGGATAACTATGAAAAACCAAGCTTTCTACGTTTTGATTTCAACTAAAAACCCTATAAAATCTGCTGAAGAAATAAAGTGGGATACCTTTGAAGAAAGTGGCAATAGAATTTTAGGGCAAGGCTATGTATGGAGAAGTGAGGAGAATAACTTAGTATTCGACAGCTGGGAAAATAAAGGGGCAGAAAATGACGATAAAATAGTAAGGGGTTTACCAGTGCTAGCCCAAAAAATGATGGCAAAAGATCACAGTATTTCTAGGGTTTTGATAGGTAAAAGCCGCAAAACTCCCAAAACATTTAAAGATAAGAAGAATACTCCTATAACTGAATCAATAAAAGAAGGTTACCAATATACAGATTCATATGATCAAGTTGAAATAGCTGCAAGTGTTCAGCTTTTAAACGCTAGGGGAGAGCTGAGGGAGAAATTTTCTTTGGACGACACCTTAGAATTTATAGTATCAGTAAAGCAAGCAGAAGAGTGCAATAAATTATCGACCCAAGAGTTTAAAACAGCTATAGAAAATCGCTTTATATTACCCGCATTAAGCGCTGAAGATATTCGCGAGTTAAGTGCAGTTAAAGCCCAGGAGCCGAACTCCCCTCTATGCAGTGAGAATGCTCTGAGTCTGTATAAAGACAGATTTATTACATTAAACGATTTTTTAGGCCTTAACCCAGAGCAAATCAAAGCTTTGACTTCTTACAATGCAATAGAAGCCTATAAAACCGGCCAGGTAACAGTTGCTGACCTTAAGGATTTTGAAGTAGATAAGATCAATGCCTTGGCTTCTTATAATGCAATAGAAGCCTATAAAACCGGCCAGGTAACAGTTGCTGACCTTAAGGATTTTGAAGTAGATAAGATCAATGCTTTGACTTCTTGGAGTACAATAATAGCCTATAGAACTGGCAAAGTAACGTTTGCTGCTCTTCAAGACCTAGAAGTAGACAAGATAGAAGCTTTGACTTCTTATGGCGCACAAACATTATACAAAGCTAATTTAACATTTGCCGACCCGGCTAAAGATAATACACTAGATATTGGCATTAAAATAATAAAAGAAATATCGAAACATATTTGCCATCAAGAAGAAATTGAAATATCCGATACCATCTCAGCACAAAAAATAGAAGCTTTGACTTCTTATGGGGCAGCATACTGCTATGAAAACGGTAAGGGAACAGTTGCTGAGCTTAAGGATTTTGAGCTAGACAAGATCAAAGTTTTGACTTCTGATAACGCAATAAAAGCCTATAAAACCGGCCAGGTAACAGTTGCTGACCTTAAAGATCTTGATGCAGAAAAATTTGAAGCTTTGACTTCTTTTTATGCAATAATAGCCTACAATAGGGGGGCGGCAAAGGCTGCTGAGCTTAAGGATTTTGAGGTAGACAAGATCAAAGCTTTAACTTCTGAGGATACAATAAAAGCTTATAGAACTGGCAAAGTAACATTTGCTGCTCTTAAAGACCTTGAAGTAGATAAGATAGAAGCTTTAACTTCTGAGGATGCAATAGAAGCTTATAGAACTGGCAAAGTAACGTTTGCTGCTCTTAAAGACCTAGAAGTAAACAAGATCAAAGCTTTAACTTCTGAGGATGCAATAGAAGCTTATAGAACTGGCAAAGTAACGTTTGCTGCTCTTAAAGAGCTTGGGGTAGATGAGATTAAAGATATACTTACTTCGGATAAGAAAAAGACTTTTGAAAAAAATAATAAAGACTTTTTCAGTTCTATATTTAGCTATAGCGATACATTAACCAAATTTACCACATCAACTGCAATTAATGCTTATGAAACAAATGGTACTTCACTTATTATAGGCGCTGCATTAGTAGCAGCTGGTTATTGTACCTTTTCTTACATTACAGGCTCAAAAGGTGGCGGTATGGGAATATAGCATAGTACCAAATCCCAAAATAAATAGGGCATTAAAGCTGTAGCAAGGTATGTTTCGGATCTATAAAGAATAAAAACAATCAAAATGCATTTGCTTTTGCTTTTTTCACTTATTAGGCATATTATGCAATAAAAATAGACTTCTTGGGAGGTAAGTAATGACAGACCAAAACAAGATGTTACCTAAAACTGTTTTCCCATTCATATGGCATTTTTTACGTGATTATAAGCCCGTGGTAATTGCCTTTATCGTTCTTAGCCTGGCTGCTGGGCTATTGGGGCCATTTAATAGCTTATTAATAAAACATATAATCAATCTTCTTCCTCAAGTAAAAGACGGCGATGTCTCAATTCTCATATTACCTGCAGCTTTAATTGTTATAAACTTCATCATATTTGATAATCTTACTTGGCGGGGGTGTGGATATATCTACTACAGATTTACCCTGGTGATTACTAACATTATTATTGGACAATTGGCAGATCATGTATTGACCAAATCTCATCAATTCTTTCAAGACAATTTGTCAGGAAAAATTTCAAAACAAATAACTAATTTAGCAGAGAGCACCGAAAAAATTATATCAAGTATTGCATCTAATTTTTTAAGAGGGATATCTTTGATGCTTGCTGCTTTCATAGCCGCTTATTCTGTGAACCCTATATTTTGCTTCATATTGGTAGTTTGGTTTGCATTGTTTGCAAGCATAAGCATTTTAATGTCTAGAAAACTTGTTTCATTATCTGATGCAGAGGCAAAAGCGGGATCAATAGTAGTGGGTGAGATAGTTGACTCCATATCCAACCAAAGCAATATACGAATGTTTGCTAGAAGGATACATGAAGATTTAAGGCTAGCCCCTTTCCTTTATAAAAATCAAATAGCTCAACAATCCACAACTCGTTGGTCCATCCTAATGACCACTATTCAAGGCACTTTAATAGCTATAATGATAGCGTTTTCTTGTTACTTTTTAATTTACCTCTATAGCAAAAATTTGGTTACCATAGGTGATTTTGCTTTAATTCTCGGCCTCTCTATGGAAACCGGGCATACGATGTGGTTTACCATGTCGCAACTCGGGGATTTAAACAAAGCAGTCGGTAGGTGCAAGCAAAGTTTACTATCCTTGCTGGTTCCGCTGGAAATTCAAGATAGCCCTAACGCAAAACCTCTTGAGTGCAAGCATGGGAAAATTACCTTTGATAAGGTTAAGTTCCATTATAAAGGGACAGATCCTTTGTTTAAAAACAAGTCGGTGGAGATTAAAGCTGGGCAAAAAGTTGGCCTTGTTGGGTATTCTGGTGGCGGCAAGTCGACCTTTGCTAACTTGATTATGCGCCTTTATGATGTAACAGATGGCGCTGTTTTAATTGATGATCAAGATATTCGTTATGTAACTCAAGATTCTTTACGAGAAAGTATAGCCATGATTCCACAAGACCCATCGCTATTTGATAGGAGCTTAATGGATAACATTCGCTATGGAAGAATTGAGGCTACAGATGAAGAAGTAATAGAAGCTGCAAAGAAAGCTCATGCCCATGAATTCATCAGCACGCTCCCGCAAGGATACGAGTCATTGGTTGGCGAGCGAGGCGTTAAGCTTTCGGGCGGGCAACGCCAGCGCATTGCTATTGCTCGTGCTATTTTGAAAAATGCTCCAATACTAATTTTGGATGAAGCAACATCACAATTAGATTCCGTTACCGAAAATTTAATTCAAGAGAGTATTTGGGAGCTAATACAAGGCAAAACCTCCATAGTTATTGCACATCGCTTATCAACGCTTTTACTTATGGACCGCATTCTAGTATTTGATAAAGGCAAAATTGTAGAAGATGGCCCACATAAGGAATTAGTAGCAAAGAATGGGCTATACAAAAAACTTTGGAGCGCGCAAGTAGGTGGCTTTTTAAGTGACGGGGAATTTAAATAATGCCAATAATATAGCAGTTTATACCAGCAGCTCTTGCAAAAACTCATCATTACTTTGTTTAAGGCATTTGAGTGCATCATCAATATCTGAAAGCTTATAAGTAATAGCCTCGGGGTTACTGTTGCGGGACTCTATAATTGCCTTTTTTTCTTGTGGCACCGGAGTAACAGTGGTTATACTAAGTTGCGTTCAAGATAATACTGATTTCATCCACGAAAATAATGAAAGCGATCTTATCACATGATTGTTTTTATTTAAGAATACCAATGCCT
>JAQSWL010000037.1 GCA_029266655.1 Candidatus Midichloriaceae bacterium
AACAACGGCAACCCGTTGTTTGCATTATTGCTTTTTATTAAATTAAAATACTCTCTCTTTTTATGGCTTTTATATTTCTTAGCACTTTCAACAGTTATGGCCGCTGGGGGTGGCGGCGCGCAAGCGACGACAGGCGTCGCAAGGCTTTTAGTGGTTTTTCCTAAAGTATACAAGATTAAATTGACCCAAAATAACATGCCTTTTTTATACCGTTTTAGCTATAGATATATCCTGAGGTTTAAAGCAATTCTCATAAACATACCCGGAAGCATACCCTATCGCAGCACCGCCAATTGCACCGATTGCTAGATGTAGCGCTGTTGTGCTTAACGAGTTAAACATAGCACCTTGTGCTAGTCGGCTAAACAACACGCCACCAGCTCCATAAATAGCGCCTGTAATGATACGATAAGCAATATTTGAAAAATCATACTGATTAGGGCTTAGCTTATTAGCAGTAGGGAGAGCGTTAATTGTTCCAACGCAGTTTATTAAATTTTTCCGCTGCTCAGGATCTAGCCTTACTATACTCTCTGATTTTGGCTTGCTGAAAAATGAGCTGTTCCGTTCATCACTTACTTTACACTCATTAACATCTGCTTCTATTTGTCCACTATCCGAAATATATAGCCGCAAATTATCTGTACGAGGTCCAATATTAATATCTCCATCTAAGGTAACGTACAAGTCTTTAAGGGGCAAATTTTCTCCCTTAAACTCGCAAAGTTCTTCCACACCTCGTTTTTTAAGGTAAATAGCAGTGCATGTTAGAGAGGTGAATTTTAGGAACTCAGTTTTAAGCTGTTCACTAGTGCAAGGCTCTCCCTCACTATATTTTATAAACGTAGTAAATTTCACATTGTTTGCGATGCATGTTACCTTAAGGCTGTAATTACGCTGCCTAAATGCACGCACAGCATGTAAAGTGCTATTATCTACGATGTTATTATAATCCTCTAAACGCTTTTTATCTTCCAATTGTTTTCCTGCAAATAGCAATCTTAAACTATCTGTTAAAGGATCATGATTAGTATAATATTCAAATTCATGGTATTCCTGAGGATCAAGCATAAGCTCCGCTACCTTTTCTTTTACAGAAGAAATAGTGTCTTCAGAATCAGCCTCTATACGTAGGCTTTTGCCTGTTAGAGTTTTTACATATACACAAAGTTTAGTCATTATCTATATTAATATTTATGTTATTTTAACGCACCTATATTCTCCCAAGCGCAGAATGTTCCTCCTTTGGATTTGTGCTAGTGAAAGGAGGCGCCAATTGCTGCTCTTTTCCTATAAGCCATTCAAAAAAATTCATACCATGGCGTACTGATATCCCTAAATTATAACTACTTAAAGTACAGTTGTCTGTACCTTTTTCTTGTATAGTATGGGGGCTCCAACTTTTAATAAGTTTTTTGACTTCCTCCGGAAGTTTTTCATAACAGAGAGCTATATTACTTGGTAAATGATCACCATAAACATGCGGGAATTTCACACTGGCAACATCATGTGCAAAGAGCTTTTTAATATATTCAATCAAAATCTCTCGATCGCCTATCAAATCAAAGATACCCACACAATACGACCTAATATCCCCCCCTGCTTGATACGGAGCTTTTCCATGCTTTTTGCTATCTGATAATCCTGCCAAAAAGCGATTATCTATTCTAACTAAAATTTCTTTTTCATTTAGCTTATGTAAAGCTACATACATGCAATGGTCTGGATCGCTTGATCCAGACATAATAATATATTCCTCTCCTATCTTAGAATTAGCCAAATACAACACGATTTCTTCACTATATGAATGCGCTAAATTATCATCTAATAGATAAAATAACATAGTAGTAGTAATAAAAGTTTGGGTAATAACTTTTATCTCTGACTTTAATTTAGCTATAGTTTCTTCTCGTGAAAGATAATTAAATTCATCTATCTTAGGCAGGTCCTGTCCTTTTTGAGTAGAGAGATTCATAAGCAGCTCTAAATATATCTGTAGCCTTAAGCGCAAAGTTAGGTCAGCACCAGCTCCCTTAGAAATTACTTTGCGTACGCGGTCTCTTTCCATGGATTTAATATTGCCTAATTGCATTCTATACATATCAAAGTTCTCACCGCTTTTCATGCAACTTCTGTCTTCTCTAGTAATACAAAGAGATAGTCTATTCAGCACTTGCTCTTTAGCAGCTAAACTATTTTGTATCTCATAATCATCAATCGCAAATTGCAAAATTTTCTCTAACAAAAACTCATCTATGAAAGAGCATTTTTTAAGCATCAGGGTGAAAATATCCTGATTGTCTAGGGAAAGATGAACAGCCCCGCCAATATTCACATCAGCCCCATTTTCAACCAAATACTCAACTACTTCCCAATGTTTATTCTCAATCGCAAGTATTAAAGGGGTTTGCCAATTTTGGTTGTTAAAATCATTGATATCTATGTTTCTTGCTTGAACAAGTTCATGAACCCTTCCTATATCGCCATCTCTGGATGCCTCATGAAGCTTGGTAAGGAATAACTGCCTTTTACTTCTAGCTCTGCGTGCGAAAGCGAGGTTATCTTCTCGACTCATTATACCAAGCTTCTTGCCACCCAGATAACTATCAAGCACTTTAGTCTTAATACCAGCGTTTTGATAGGCAGTCTTCATAACTTGCAATACATCTTTGGTTTGAGCTTGATCCTTAGTTAATGAGTTTCCATTATGGTGAATGCATCCATCTGTTATAAGTATAAGTAGGTTTGGATTTTTATAAATAAATTTGCTCTCCATTACTGGCTTTAACCACGCAGCCTGGCTTGAGTGACTGTAAAGAAGAATTGCCAGTGGTAGCGTTAAGTTTCCATCTTTGCTCCATTTCATAATGGTAGAACTGTTACCATTTACACGATCAATAATGCTGGCGAAATTGGCAGCGGTCACTAAGCGATCTAGCTCATCTAAATCTTCATACCAATAATTGTGCCAAGATCTTTTTAAGTAGACTTTAGCCGCTGCACTTACTGCTATAGATAATTTAGCACTACTTCCACATATAATTCCTATAGAGTAGGCAAACAAGTTATTAATGCCTCCAGCAAGCATTGAAGCAGCAATATTTCTCCACGTGCTCGTTCCTTTTGTAAAAGCTAATATGTTGCGCTCATCAAAATTTTCACCAACATTTAAATAATTGCGGAGTGATTTTGAGAAATCTTTATTCGCATTATAAAACCCCCACACCCCATAGAATATTGTGCTGGCCAAGGTCCTGATATCCATATTATCATGGTTCTCGGAAGCATATGCGAGAAGCCCGCAGAAAATAATGCTGCCACTCCTCAAGCTATTGGGATCTGGGGTTAGATATTTGGTAGGAAAAGCAGACAATAAAATATTCCTATATGGGTTATTTAGAAAACCAGATATCCCAATTACAGATGGAAATAGTGGCCCAAAATACGTAATATCTTTATCTAGGCTTCTCAAAGCTCTGCTTAATCCTGTAGAAAAATTCCAAAAGCACATCGACTTATTTAAAAAACTTATCAATGTTAGCATGATATAGGGTTTTTCAATATATGATTGGTAAATCTTAGGATTCACTTTAAATATATTTTTAAGTCCGTAGTAGGGTTGATTCCAGGTATTAAGGCAATCGTTTTTATACTCATCGAAAAGCATCCGGTTATGGTATAGGTTATAAAGCAAATATGAAAAGTAGAAGGTTGGAAGGCTTGTTTGTATTGAGGCATCTACTTTCTTCATGCCCTTGGCTATGGATTCTCTAAACCCTTTAAATGCATTTAATCCTTGGTCGAAGGCAGCCATGGCCGTAGTTTCTGGTGGCTTTTTAAGTGCAAGACCAATATAATTTACTCCTGGATCTAATATGTCACTTATGGCATGCCTTTGTGCGATTAATTCTTTAATCTCATCTGCAACCCCTTTACTTACAAAAATTCTATCTAATGCATGTTTTTTATATTCTTTTAAATGAGCTGGAGCATTTTCGATAATGGTAAGCGCCTCTTTAGAAGCCTCCCCAAGCCTAAGTACACTTTCAGCCGCATATAGCCTAATGCTGATGTTTTTATCATTGTTCATCAACTGAAGAAGGGCTGGTATTGCAGCATTAGAGATTGCTTCTAAGTTAATTAGCGCCTCAAGTGCGTATAACCTTTCATGGGCGCTAGTATTCCCATCTTTTGCCACTAAAATAATACCATCTGACAACTTCTTTGGGTTAATCAGCGCTTCCCTTAACTCATTTATATCTTGCTCATTTGGAGATATAGGACATTCCTCAAGCAGCCTAATCTTTGCCTTTTCATGAATTAGCCCAAGTAAATCTCTAGGTTCTTGTTCAAACACATCCCAAAAATGCAACAGTGGCAATTTGTCACCCTTTTTGTGGTGTTGGTAAAGACACCCAACCACGAATGAGAACATCATCTCATAATATTGCTCGTATTTATTTGCCTTTAGCATTTTTAAGGTTTCTTCATATTCTCCATCCATATACAAAAGAGATTTTGCGATTTTTCTGGCAGCAAAATATTCCTGAAATGTATGATAAATGAAGCTGACATGCTTATCTTCATTTACCATGCTTTCTTTAACCAAACCAGTTGCTAGCATCGCCTTGAGTAATATCCCATCTTCAATCTGAAGCATTTGGCCATCGTTTAGCATACCTGTGAAGGCAACATCCTCTAAAGCTTCAGTTAACTCCTGAGTTAATTCCTCATCAAGATCTAATCTTTGCGGTGCTCTATTAATTAACTCTTCTGTTATCTTATTATATAAAGCCGTCAAAGTACAAAGCTTGTCCGTGTTTTTCAAATTCAAGCCACATATAATTTCTAAATTAAGGGGCACGTTTGCAATATTCAAGATGCGCCCGTTTAAGCTAAGCAAATCCAAAAGTTCTACTTCCTTATCTGGACGAAATTTTTTTACGTATGCTATCATCCTTTCTTTATTAAATCCGATTGTCTCTAACACTTTATCGAATGAAATTACACTATTGTGGAATGCTATTTTCATAGGGCGAGATGTTGCAACTATATAAAAATTGCTGGTGAATAATTGGTATATATTTTCTGCCAGCAATCTATTCTCTGTTAGTAAATGACTAATTTCATCATACCCATCTATTAACAAAAGTACTTTGTTTGCATTATCCAGAAGATACTTTTTAATTAATTCATATTCAGGTCTTGCCTCTTTTAAGCCAGTCATACAGGAATTTCTTATTGTGTACGAGAGCAGATCAAGCCCAGAATCAAAATTTTGATTACAACTAGCCAAATCTTTTAGAGTTATCCATACAACAGCCTTGAACTTGTCTGCAAATAATTCGTTTTTCTGCCATTTAACGGCAATATATCTGCATAAGGTACTTTTCCCCATACCGGCTTTGCCATAAATAGCAATCTTTTTGGCATCTTCTTGAAAGATAGACTCGATTTCTACTAATGCGCTTTCTTTAATTTCTTCTTCTTTCACTAAGTTAGAGCTATAATATTCTATCTGACGATTCGCAACTGACTCTAATTCTTGCGCAAGTCCCTTATTGTGAGTGTTATTGTATTCAACAGTCCTCAAGTTAATAAATACCTCGGTAACGATTTTCCGATCTGTATCATTTAATACACTTGAAATATAAATTTGCGTCTTATAAAAATCTTTCAGATTAGTTTCTATTTGGGTCTCAAGCATTATATCCCTCTAATCACAATTCTAATACTAAATCTCAAAATAAATAGAGCATTAAAGCTCATCTTTTAGCAAATTTGCTTGGTAAAAAATTGATGAATATGTAAAATATTCAATTGCTTTTTCCCTTCGCACTTTGCCAAAATCTGGCATTACTATCTCAATTTATTTTGAGATTTAGTATAAGTTGCATAATATCCCGAATATGTGAAAATCCTAAACAAAAATTTATTAAATTTAATACAAAAATACTTTGAGACACCCATTATCTCCTAATACCAAAACTCGTATTTAATAGGCCATATGTGCTTGAATTTTCAAAGAGGTGGGAAGATAAAAAAGTCAGTAATATGAACATATTGCGGTCTTTTTTATCAACCAAAATATTTGGAAAGGCAAGATACAGATGGCCTATTAAATACGAGTTTTGGTATAAGAACTCTACTTTCCTTGCAGATTGCATCATTGCTTTGATACTAGCTACGCTAAGCTGTGCACAAAATTGCTTGCATGACTTGTTGATGATTACTATCATCAAGTACATAAAAGTTTTATTTATTCATATGAAACAATTGTTACACCTATTGTGCATAGCGCTAATGCTAGTATTTAACTGCAATTTTTCAATTGCTTACGACGCTGCTAGGCCTAAAAAACCAGTGCTTGAAGATAAGTTAATGGTAATAGGCACTGGTGCGGTTATGGGGGTGTATTATCCAACTGGTGGGGCTGTTTGTCGCCTTATAAATAAGGAGCGTAAAAACTTAGGAATTCGTTGCTCTGTGGAGCCTACACCTGGATCTATATATAATATAGAAGCTTTAAAAAATGCAGAGATAGATTTTGCTATCATCCAGTCTGACTGGCAAGAGCATTCATATAATGGCACTGGAGTATTCAGTCCTAAAGGAAGATATGACAAGCTTAGACACGTTCTTTCGCTTCATAATGAAGCAATTACTGTAATTGTGAATAAGAACTCAAAAATAAATAAATTCGATGATATAAAAGGACACGTAGTTAACGTAGGGCTTGAAGGTTCCGGCGTCAGAACCACTATTTCCGATATAATGAAAGCTAAGAATTGGTCTAAAGCAGATTTCAAGACTCTGTCTGAGTTAAACCCTGCTGACCAAGCTAAAGCCTTATGTAAAGGTGATATAGACGTCATGATTCTTGCAACAGGCCACCCTAATGCAATTGTGAAAGAAGTCAGCAATATGTGTGAGATCAGAATATTAGAAGTACATGATGATGTAATTAAAAGGTTTATTGCAGGCAACCCTCAATTCTCAAGCAGCATTATTCCCGGTGGCATATATGCGGGAGTAGCTCATGATATAAAAACTTTTGGGGTTAATGCGACGATTGTGACTAGCTCAGATGCGACTGAAAGCATGGTATATAACGTTTCTAAAATTATTTTTGAAAACCTTGCTGCATTTAAAGCGCTTCATCCAGTTTTAGAGCAATTAGACCCCATAAAAATGGCTAATGAAGGCAGAACAGCTCCTTATCATGATGGCGCCCTTAAATATTATCAAGAACATGGCTTAGTGCAAAAAGAAGAGGTTGAGAGCCATTAATGAAAATCTTATTTGTTGGCTGCGGCAATATGGGGTCAGCAATTGCTGGAAGCATGCTGCATTCCAAGCTCTTCACTACAGATGATATATCAGTGGTTTTACCAATAGATAGCCCTCACCGCAAGCTTGTAAGCTCTGAGCTAGGGCTTAAGATATTTGAGCAGTATCCCGCTGATGGTACGTTTGACGCAATATTATTTGCAATAAAACCTCAAGCTATGAGCGAAGTCTTGCCAATCTATCAAAATAGTCTTCTTGCAAAGTCTAATGCATTGTCGGGGCAAAAGCCTTTAATAATTTCTATCGCTGCTGGAAAAAGCATTAGGTTTTTACAAAAATTTTTTCCAGGTTTCCCAATTGTGCGAGTTATGCCCAATATAAATATTATCGCTGAAAAAGGGGCAGCTGCTGCAGTAGCAAACAACGAGACAACCACGGAACAACTGAAATTGGTCGAGAATATTTTTGCGAAATCAGGGTTCTTTACTTGGCTTGAAGATGAAAAATTAATTGATGTTGTAGTTGCTACATCCGGCAGTAGCCCGGCGTATTATTTTCTATTCACTGAGCTACTTGCTCAAATCGCAGCCGAAGAAGGGTTGCCAAAAGATATAGCTTTAAGATTAGCTGAAGAATCTTTTATTGGGTCAGCTTTTACTAAAGAAAAAAGCTCATTTGAATTAGCGCAACTTAGAGCTATGGTAACTAGCGAAAAAGGGACAACACAGGCTGCACTAAGTGAATTTGCTAATGATGCCTCTTTATATAGAGTTATGAAAGCGGCTTTTACTGCTGCTGTAAAAAGATCCCAAGAGCTTTCAGAATAGAATTGCAACATTTTGTCATATTTCATTGTTTGCCTAAACTACACTTAAAGTGATATTATACAGGCAGTAAATGATTTTGTTGCATTATGTATTTTCAACAAACGATAAAAGACCGAGTTAACCTTAGTGGCATAGGTGTACACAGTGGCAAGATTGCAAACGTTACTATTAAGCCAGCTCCTGCAGATTCAGGAATAATCTTTAAGCGTGTTGATGTTCCATCGAATAATTTAATCAAAGCTAGCTATGAAAATGTAGTAGAGACTCAGTTATGCACAGTTATAGCTAATGAGTCTGGATTAAAGGTTTCTACTATTGAGCATATTATGTCTGCTTTTTGGGGATTAGGAATTGATAATGCTTTAGTAGAGATCAATTCTGAAGAGATGGCGATATTAGATGGCAGCAGCGCTCCATTTGTAGATGCATTAGAGAGAGCTGGAGTTGCCGTACAAGGCGCTATGCGCAAATACATAAAAATTAAGCAAGAAATATGCATAACAGATGCTGATAAATTTGTTAAACTTTTGCCTTCAGAAGAATCTTCTATTGAATGCTCTGTGAATTTTGACCATCCAATGATTGGGTATCAGAAAGCGACATTTGCTGAGCTAAATGGTAACTATATTCAGGAAATTAGCAAGGCGAGAACTTTTGGTTTTGTAAAAGAAATAGAAATGCTAAAGAATATTGGACTTGCGCGTGGTGGCTCATTAGACAATGCTATAGGCATAAGTGAAACTGGAATTTTAAACCCTGAAGGACTACGCTATAAAAATGAATTTGCCAAACATAAGCTACTAGATTTAGTTGGAGATTTATATTTAGCAGGTTATAGAATCATCGGGAAAATAGAAGCACATAAGTGCGGTCATCATCTTAATAATATGATGCTTAGGAGACTATTTGCTTCTCGAGAAGTTTTTGACATAGTTGAAATGATGGTTCCATTCTCAGCTTGCATGAATAATGCCGCTATACTGAGTAGAGAAATAGCTTGCTGACTTACTAGGATCTAAATAAAAATGGGATATTGTTTAGTACCATAACTATACAAATGCTCCTATTCTGATATAAATCAATCACTTATACCAAATCTCATGAATAAATTGAGATAGTAATGCCAGATTTTGGCAAAGTGCGAAGGGAAAAAGTAGCCCCCATATTTTACATATTCATCAATTTTTACCAAGCAAATTTGCCAAAAGATGAGCTTTAATGCTCTATTTATTTTGAGATTTATACCAAAACTCGTATTTAATAGGCCATATGTGCTTGAGTTTTCAAAGAGGTGGGAAGATAAAAAATCAGTAATATAAATATATTGCTGTCTTTTTTATCAACCAAAATATTTGGAAAGGCAAGATACAGATGACCTATTAAATATGAGTTTTGGTGTTAGTATTAAACTTAACATTTGTGAATGCACCGATGGAAGCTGTATTTCGCAATTTCTTTCGCAAACTATCTAATGAAAAGTTAAAAATCAAAAAGGTTTAAAATCATAAATTTTGCGGCTATAATATACAACTACGTTTATTAGTGTAATCGCATATGGAAGCTATTAAAAAGAATCAATCTTTTTTCTCTCAAATCAATTCACCTCAAGATCTAAGGCTTTTTGATGCAGATGAGCTTCCAAAAATTGCTGAAGAATTAAGGCAAGCGACAATTGATTCAGTCTCAAAAACTGGTGGACATTTAGGTGCCGGGCTTGGAGTTGTAGAGCTTACTGTCGCATTGCACTATGTCTTTAATACACCAGAAGATTTGTTAGTGTGGGATATCGGACATCAAGCATATCCGCATAAAATTTTAACCGGCCGCAAAGATCTTATGCATACCCTGCGTCAGGGTGGCGGCATCTCTGGCTTCTTGAAACGCACAGAAAGCGAATATGATACTTTCGGAGCTGGTCATAGCTCTACCTCAATATCTGCAGCCCTTGGTATGGCTGTTGCACGCGATTTAAATGACGATGATAAAAACGTAGTAGCGGTAATAGGAGATGGATCCTTAAGCGCAGGCATGGCATATGAAGCAATGAATAATGCTGGGCATTTAAGAAGCAAACTAATAGTTATTTTGAATGACAATGAAATGTCGATTGCCCCAAACGTCGGTGCAATGAATACCTACTTAAACAAATTAATGTCATCAAAACCATTTTTGAATTTCAGGCAGATAGCAAAGAACTTTTTGCACAAAATGCCAGATCCTATTGAACAGTTTGCAAAGAAAACTAAACAATATGCAAAAGATATTGTAACTGGAGGAAATTTCTTTGAAGAAATGGGGTTTCATTACGTTGGCCCGCTAGATGGCCATGATGTTCAGAGCTTAGTGTTTGTACTAGAAAATTTAAAAAATGATGATGGCATCGAAAGCCCAATTTTAGTGCACATCAAAACTCAGAAGGGCAAAGGATTTAACCCTCCATTTAGCTGCGGAGAAAGTTACCATGCAGTTGGCAAGTTTGATCCACTTACTAAAGAGCAGCAGCAATCAATCCCGAGCAAACCAACTTACACAAAAATATTCGGTGAAACTTTGGCAAAGATGGCAGAGCAAGACGATAAAATAGTTGCAATCACCGCTGCTATGCCCTCTGGAACTGGAATTAATATATTTGAGCAACATTTCCCTGAGCGCACATTTGACGTTGGCATCGCAGAACAACACGCAGTAACATTTGCAGCGGGGCTTGCTACACAAGGTATAAAACCTTATGTGGCGATATACTCTACTTTTATGCAGCGAGCCTACGACCAAGTAGTACATGATGTTGCCATCCAAAATTTACCGGTTAGGTTTATGATGGATAGAGCAGGTTTGGTAGGCGCAGATGGCCCAACACACGCCGGATCTTTCGACTTAGCTTTTATGGGCTGCTTACCAAATATGGTAATTATGGCTCCTTCTGATGAAGTTGAATTTGTGAGAATGCTAGCAACCAGTATGAACATTAATGACCGCCCTTCAGCAATACGCTACCCAAGAGGCGAAGGAGTTGGTCTACCATTACCAGAGGAATTAAAACCAATTGCAATTGGTAAAGGAAAAGTTGTTAAAAAAGGAGCAAAGGTTGCGGTACTAAATTTAGGAACACGCATGCAAGAAGTGCTTAAAGCTTCCAACATTTTGAAAAGCGATAATATAAATATCACGATAGCTGACGCTCGCTTTGCAAAACCTTTGGATCATAATCTCATAAGAGAATTAGCTAAGAATCATGAAGTGCTTATCACCATTGAAGAAGGATCTGTAGGTGGCTTTGGCAGTTGGGTTGCCAAATTTTTAGAAGATGAAGGGTTATTGGATTCAGGGCATCTTAAATTTCGCTCTATGTGCTTACCTGATGAATTTACCGACCATGACACCCCTAATAATATGTACGAATTAGCCCGTTTAAATAGCAGTAGCATTGTACAAAAAGTAAAATCCTTATTAGGTACATGAAAATCAATCCAATCCAAATTGCAGAAATAGCAATTGATGCTAGCAAAATAGCTCTTAAGCATTATGGGTTGGATGATATTGAAGTAAAAACCAAAGAAGATCGCTCTCCAGTCACGGCCGCCGATATTGAAGTGAACGAGTTCATTACCAAAAACTTAACCTCCATCGCCCCTTCCATACCAGTTGTCTCGGAAGAAGACAATCAAGCAATAAACCTTGATATAATCCGTAATAGTGAGCTCTTCTGGCTTGTAGACCCCATTGATGGCACCTGGTCGTTTATAAATAAAAATGGCGTATTCGTTATTAATATTGCCTTGATAAAAAATGGCTACCCCATTTTAGGTATTATAAACTCCCCCTTGCATGGCTCTACTTATTATAATCTAGATGATAAAGTTTATAAAATTGAAAACTCAGCAAGCACTCTGCTAAAACCTCAACGGGATTTTAGCAAAGGGTTGGACTTCTTAGTGTCTGATATCAATCTATGCCAGCGATCTCAGGATTTTTTGGGACGCTATAAAGTTAAGACTGTAAGCCCAGTGCCTAGCGCATATAAATTCGCACTTATGGCAGAAGGCCAAGGTGATATTTATCCACGTTTTAAGCCTACATTCTCTTGGGATACAGCCTCTGGTCATGCCCTTCTCAAAGCTGTTGGCGGCGAGATATTTGCTCCAAATGCCACCCCGCTTAAATATAACCACACCCTTAAAAATCCAAATTTTGTAGCTGTGGTAGATACTAAAATTAAGGTTGATGAGTTTTAAATATAGATATCTAGATTATTCATCAGTTGATTTTTATAAGATAATACTAAGTTGCGTTCAAGATAATACTGATTTCATCCACGAAAATAATGAAAGCGATCTTATCACATGATTGTTTTTATTTAAGAATACCAATGCCT
>JAQSWL010000038.1 GCA_029266655.1 Candidatus Midichloriaceae bacterium
TGCCATGCGCTTTGACAAGCTTGACTCCACTTTCCTCAGCTTCATTGCCTTGGCCCTTATCAAATTATATAAGTTATTTTGTTAACAGTGCCATAGCATAAGCTGCTTCGTAATCTGCTTTTGGTAGGGATTGCTTAGCGAGTGATTTGATTAAAGAAAGGATTCTTATTAAGACTCGCATCACCTCTTTATCATGATCACAGTTGAATCTACTAACAACCTCATCCTCAGTAATATCTGGTAAATTTTCGTCAAACAGCCTACACCTCACGTAATCGCTTACACTTACAGATGATTGGTTAGCTAACGCTTTTAGATGTTCTCGCTCTGGTTTTGATATCCGCACACGTAAGAGTAAGTTTTTAAATTCTGAATCATCGTTCTTCATTAATGCCTCCTGCATTGTTAAAATGACTTTTTGGTCTTTTCATTTCTGGAAGACCTGTGGACTCAACTGCATTATGCTTGGCGGTAAATCACATGATCGTCGCAGCATCATGGCTCAACTTTTTAATCTTCTATTTACATTATATCTTACAGTGATGGTATGGAAGTCCCTCGAGTGAAAATTTTCACAGTTATTTAAACTCGCAGCTGCAAAATAGAAGCAGGCTAGAATATTAAAAATCCTTTATAAGACAACCCATTGAATCACAATAAAGCTCTTGAGAAATTGAGAGCAGCATTGCGTGAAGGATTTAGCATCACTTAAAAATTCTGTAATACCCGTAGAACAACATAGATAGTTCGCCATGGTAACTGCCTATGGAGCGCATCTATTATACGTTCTATCACTCTCGTATTACACCAGACACCTTTCATTCACATAATTCCCGGATATATATATCTTTTTATATAGCAGGTACAAATTTACTACACCTTTGCTTATTAAATCTCTAGGAAATTTGCGGTTTGCAGCTAGCCTCTTAAATACTTAAATAAGATAAATATATAAATAAGATTAAACACTTCTAAAGAAGCGCAGTGATTTTTCTTTTTAATAAATAGTATTTAGGGCTTTGTAAAAGAAATTTTTATATATCAAAAATTGTGTTGCAACTTAAAGTGTGATATGCATATACTGAGTCATATATTTCGTAAAAAGCAAACGAATGAACAGTACTGAACAGCTCATAACGCCAAATGAAACAATATTATACAAGCATACAGGCACTGTGCACATTGCGAATCGTTTATCATTTGTAGAGCGTAAAATAACAACATCCTTATGGAAAGAGCGTATAAGGATCTTTTGACCGAAGGTATGCATCAAATCTCGATAAGTGATTTGATAGAGAGACTAAGCCACATTGAACAAGCGTATAAATTAACTGAATTTCTACCAAAAAATTTGAAAACAGCACTGACGACTATTGAAGAGCTGGAAGCAGAGCTTTCAAAGGATATGGTAAATGACGAAGAGATTGTATAGCTAATTGGTCAACAGGCTGTTGACCAATTAGCTATGGGTTGGTATTGGTAAAAATCCACTTATTGCAATAGGGGTGGGTTCTGTCATTAAGATTATGTGTGTACCATAGCAGAATCAAATCTTAACTTTTGCAGGTATAGACCAGACACATTTGTAGCACACTGTGCTACGTACGTATGCAAGGTATCTCCTATCTTTTCAAATTTTTTTACCATAGTGCTACATGCAATTTCCTAAAGAGTACCACATGTGTGCTACACGCTCAAACCTAGATATTACCTGCTATATGCCCTTTAGCAACATAGTTGCAACAGGTGTGAGTTGAGCGACCCAATGGGGTTTATTATACTGCTTTATAGAAATTGTTTAGAAAGTAAGGCCTTAGGCCTAATTTTTGAGTCTAAGGAAATGCCTGAATACCTCACGGTGTTCAGGTAGAGTACTCAGAGTTGACTACGAAGTCAACATAATTTCCTCATGCAACCCTATGTTCTACCATAGGCATGCTACCCGGGGCTGCCAGGCTTGGCAACGAGCTTGTGTGAAGCCTCAGGGATAATGTAACCTTTGGCTCTTTGGAGCCTGGAGTAACAACCGTGAGGGAGTTACAAAGCTGCGAGCATCAATGCAGTGAGGTGCTAGCATTGAATAATATGGCTAACTTAAGTGAGTCTTCACTTAAGTACCGTGACTGCCCATAAGCTAAAGATGCTGATAAGCTTGAACCAAAAAGGGTTTTCTCCATGAATTACCATCTATATACAATACACCATAATTATCCGGGATCAAACATCTAGAGGGAATTGGAAAAAACCAAAGGTGAAGAGAATGCACTTTACTTTAGATTTAAGAAAATAACTTCATGGTCCTTTCGCAGCGAGACTGTATTAAGGTTGATATTTGGCAAGAGATTGGATCAGTTACACCTAGCTCACTTAAGTTGGATAGAACCTTTTTTGTTATTTCTATAATTCTTTCCTTTATCATTGGTTTAGAGAAGCCTACATCCTCGGCTAATCTTTCAAAATGCTTGGGTAAAATTTTATCAGATACATACTCGCCACCAATCTTCATTGCCATTTTATTACTGAGCTCAGGATAATATGATGTACTAAGTATGTCGTATAATGGTGCAAATCCTATGCCTCCTTCCTCATAATAAAGAATAGAAAAATTCTTTCCATGGGCATCATTGTTGCCGATTAGGAAGTTGAAAATTACAGCATCAAGTAAGTGTTGTAAATCGATGACCGGTCTGATTGATACATTGCGTATTAAATTAAAGCATGCCTTCAAGGTTGGACCACCCTCAGCTTCGTATTTCATCTCTGAAACAACACCTAACGCTTGGCAAAAATCTTCCTGATGTAAACGCACTTCTTTGCCATTTTTGATTTTGCGGTCATAACGCTCTATTAATAAGTAATCCATGCCACATGCTGATGAAATTTTTACTTTTGCAGTAGGAAGTCCTATCATTGCAGCTAGCTTCATGCACATAGCTTCGTTATATATTAAACCGTCAAATCTTGTATTAGCGGGTTTAAGAATATGAGTACTAGGTGCTCCATTAAGAGGTATGGAGATCTGTCCATTTTCAATATGAACAGCTATTTTTTCTTGTGCGCCAGCAAGAGATAGCCTTATTCCGTTCTCACCGGCCATAAGCGGTCTAGTAGATAACGTTTTAATAATATCGGCTAATCCCTTATCAGAAAGGGCCCTATAGCTTTCTAAGCCATTTGGCAATTGTTTTCCCTCTGGTATGAAAGTAACAGCTCCAGCGCATTCACCACCTATTATCTCGAGCATGGCAAAATCATTACGGCTGCTGAGGCCTAAATTACCTGCAATAACATTGCGTATGTTTTCTTCTGGCAAAATGCCTGCAAAATAGCCTCGACACTGGTTTTGTTTAAAAGGTTCTTTTTGTAAAGGCAATGATTGTGATAAAGGAATAGCCGTGGGCGTGTAGATCCAGCTTTCTTCATAAGTGAATGTCATTTGCCCATGCTTATTTTGCACCAGCTTTCCAACTAAATTATTATTTAGATAAACATTTAAAACCTTTGTCATTGGTCAATACCTTTTGGTATAGTAAAAGTTATTTTAATCCCAAGCGTTTGCAGCACTATTAGCACCTTACCCAGCTGAGAGGTATCCTTTCCCTTTTCTAACTCAATGATAAAACGCTTACCTGTACCAGCAGTAAGTGCCAGAGCCTTTTGTGTTATGCCCATGCTCTTACGTGTATCCTTGATAAGCTTGCCAATTTCTTTTGGTGTATAGTTCATAAATATTCTTGTATGTTACCATACGGTAATATTATCAACCATTATATCAAAAAACAAGCAAATATTCCCGGCCAGTAATATTTATCTGCTTTCTTGAAAGCAAGACCCCCCCCCATCATATATCGTAGTGTTTGCTGGCCTTACCTTTTTTATTCAATTTAACTAATTATTGGCGCACCCTGAGGGTATGACTTAGGAGGGTAGAATTTTGAGGTAAGTAATGCTCAGATAAAGGGGAGACCAATCATTTGGATGGTAGACACCTTAGTGAAATGGCTCTTATACCATGTTTGTTGAAGGCTCTCCCCAAAATATGCCCAAATTAAGTTGACGTTATATCCAAGATTTGCATGTTGCGAATCCGATTACCTAGATCACTTATTAAATAAATTATAAAAGCCCATAAATTATCCTGTTCAAATGTTTTACTTATTTGATCCGCTGGTAAAAAACGCCGCATCTCTTGTTTGAATTCTAATGCCATTTCAGAATTTTCTACAAGCAACCTCTTACGTTCATCAAATAAATTCAAAAAATAGGATAACGTGTAATTTCGATCTTTGAGTTTGTTAGGGATTAATTCTAATCTAGGTTTTACTCCCTGCCCATGAAGCCATATAATGTCCCATAAATCTCGCTGTTTGATTCGGTTTGGCCTAAGCGCAAACGCAATTAGTTTATCTGCATAAATTTCCTCGCGACTTTGAGCTTGTATAATTAGTCCACTAGTTCCCATATCAACCCCATAAGGATTCAATAACATCATGGGGCCTCTTTCATAGGATGGAAGTGCATAAATATCGATATTAATGCGTTGAGTAGGTAAATTTTTGGCCTCAGGTCTGGTCTCCACCTTTATTTTCCATGTATCTACATTTTTTTTATCTTTCAACGGTTCACTGACCACAACTGATAGCCCATATTTATTTTTAAGATTTTCCGTTAATATTTGCCCCATGTGAGACAAGTTATCTCGGGAGAAGTCATTACCCCCGGTGAAATCTAGATCTTCGCTTAATCTCACTCCACCATAACAACAGCGCAAGCAAGTTCCTCCTATAAAAGTAAGCTTTTTCAGCAAGTTGTTATTACTCAACACCCTTAATATGTCGTGATGTAATAACTCTTTTTCGACGACTATTCTTAAGGAAGATAAATGTGGCTGATTCTTGAGAGCCTCTGTCACTAACTTATCAAATAAATTCATTTACAATATCCCAATCAATTAAATCACAATTTCTATGTGTTGCTTTCATGTCCCTAACAGCTAGAGCAATGCTTGCACGCCATAGCCCACAATCTGCATCATATGAAAGTTGCTCCATTATATCGGCTGGCTTTTGGTTGGTGTGAATAAACTCTATAGTACCAAACTCACCACAAGAGACAATGTTATTGCGACCTGATGACATAATTGAAATCCAGTTCATGGGGATCTGAGAGATAACGCCTGCATCGCTTAAAACAGTTTCAAGGCTTAAATAATTAAAGTGATTACTTCGCAGATATGCTGCAGCATGAAACAATAATAGCCCACTTGGTGGAATAGCTTTTTTATAAAGATATAGTCCTCGACATACCCTAACCAAATATCCAGAATGCACCATTCTACTAAGTAGTACTTTGAAGGCTGAATCAGATAGATTTAGGCAAAGGCTCCTTAAGTCGCTTGCTGAGAATAAGTAATGTTCTCTATTGGCATTTTGCTGAAGCCAACTGCTTAAGTACTTCATTGGTTGCATATGCCAATTGCTCTACATTAAGTTACACTAACTGTAACCTAATGTAGAGTTATATGCAAGTGAAGTTTTGATATGTTACATATTTACTTTATTAGGGAGTATATTTACCTGAAGTTAAAGATTTTGAACTTATCTGAGGATTAACAATACAGTGCCCAATCATAAGCTTAATGATATTATTAACTTTTTGATGCTCCCAGCGCGCCTAAACGCAATATAATCATATGCTTATAGTCTTTTTAATTAAAATTTAATTTTTATTGGACATTATTGTTTTAAAATACTACATATTTAAGTCATGGGATTCAATCAGAGATAGAATTTTGAGGTGAGTTATGCTAGATGGGAATGGTGCGCGGGGACCATCAGGAGGCCAGCAACAAGCGTACGACGCTAGATGGCTTAGTAACACGGCTCTTAGTTGCCCTATAGTTGTATTTTTTCTTACGGCTCCTCATGATCATCCAGATCGAGGCGATACAGATTATGTTAAATCAGTGTTAGAAGCTTTGCGCACGACTTGCGTGACTGCTGTGCATGTTACTGGAGAAATGGATGGTAGGAGCCTTTATGATTTTAAGGCATTATATAAGGATGATAAATTTAAAAATCTTGATAGTGATATAAGAAAGGAGGCTGTTGAGAATATATTAAGTTACGCAAAAGGCTATCAAGCAGATAATAAAATTTTTCATCTTCAGTTAAGAGCTCCAGAAACTGGATGTATGATTCATCCGCAAGAGCTTTCAGGGCTAAAAGAGGCGGTGAGCAAATTTGTCATTACATGCCATGAATGGATTCAACAAAGTAATAATCAAGAACGCATTAAACAGTTGGAGTACATCAAATATGCAGACCGCACTATTTTCTTGAACGAAGCAGATAAGCGGGAATCTGAGATCGAGAATTCTGTTATTTCTAATGTGACTGCTACCATTCCCACAAATTTGTCTTTTGATGTTAATGCATTTTTGCGAAGACCTGCAAACATTTTGATCTTTGGCTTGATTCGCAAAGACAAGGGTTTTGAGGAGGGAATTAAAATAGCTGAAGAATTAGCTAAAATCTCATTCCCCATTAGGGTGGTTTTTGCGGGTAAGCCATACGATTTAACCCTAAGCCGAAAGTTAATAAAAGCAAAATATTCTGATGAAGCGCAAGATTTTGGTGATGAGCTAAAGATCCATCAGGCTAAGGAATTAACCAAGTATCAAAGTGAGTTGGCAAGGCAAGAACTAAAAAAGCTAAATATAGATCAAACTGATTTAATGCTCGTCAACGACAAGCAATCAATGCTTGATGTGCTTGAAAAGCATGGGCTAAGTGGGCAATCTAGAAGAATGAGTGCATTCTATAGAGCCAACTTACCTAAAGAGCTACGTGAAAAGATTACTACAGAGTTCTATTCTCAGTTTTCATATCAAGACAGCACAATAAAAGAGAAGAATCCGATCGATTTACATTTTGACGTAGATGGAGAAAAATTAGATGAATTGGCGAAGACTTGCAAGTATTATGTGAAACTGGAGAAAAAAGGTTTTGCAAATAATTCTTCCTCTATAATAAATGCTTTGTGCAGATACTTAATAGTTTTTAGTTACAAAGGTGAGTTAACCAATGATGCATTCATAAATGGAAAATATAAAGATGCCATGGTGCTTTTAGAGAAAAAAGATGGAGAGAAGGCTCTTGACTATGTGCAAGAGATCATTTCCACTATTGATACTAGGGAAAAGGAACCACAAGAAGCCAATAGAGCATCCTTCGAACAGCTAAAGGATATAACAGAGAGCTTATTTTGCCTAAATAAAATAAAGGTTGATCACATCAATGTATATCAAAATCTTTTAGAAAGCAGAAGTAGCGACGCAAACGTGGAGTTAGGAGTATGAAAAATATAGATCAATTACATAAGAAAGTAGTAGAGCATTTGTTTGATACAGATCATTTTGATGAGCTTGGATATAAGTTAGTTTACCTCAACAATTTATATGAAAACTGTGATGATGCCGCAGAATTACAAGAAGAACTTAAGAAGTTAGAATTTGAAGAAGATATTTCAAAGGCTGTTCAAGATAGCAGCATAGACTCTGCTGTAGAAGTAGAACTCAAGAGGCAATATGTGGGACTCATAGCTGATTTATTGGAACTTAAGGGAGGAAATACGACGCCAAAAGTTCCATATAATCAAGGCATCACAAATACTGTACAGTTGAGTAGCATAACAGAGATAGCTGAATATTTAACTGATAAACAAAATGAAGATGCTTACTACTTATTTTGCATGGAAGATGACGAAGCTTCAAAAATGTTTAAGAAATCTACCTGGGTTTACACTGCACTAAAATTTCTGAAACCAGATGAATCGAATAAGGTTTGGACATCAGATGAAATATTGACTGAGCTACGCACTGACGCTGGTTTCAATAATTCAATCTCTAACCGGCCACAAAGAGCCAAAGAGCTCAAAGAATTTTTAGAAACGCTTAAGGAGAGGAATATGAAATCTGAACAAAATTTGACTGCAAGCCGAATAGATTCTCAAGGTGAAGAAATAAATGATCCAGAGTCAGAGGTAAAAGTCTTTGATGAGGAAGTTAGGTTTCTTAACTCAACTGGTATAAAGAAAGATCTTGCCGAGGCATATGATATAAATGATTTTTTAGAAGAGAATAATGTACAAGCCTTAATAGAATATGAATATGCGTCACTAGGGGGCAAAACGGTAAAACAAGCAAGAGAAGAGTTAGAAGGCAAACTCATAGATATCATGGATACTCCTCTAACAGCTGCTTGGTCAGAAGAAAATGAAGAAGCACAAAATAAAAAGATTAAAGAAGCTATTAAAAAGGCAGCAGGGAAGGCGCAATTTCTAAAAGTAGCAGATGGACTTCATTGGGCTTGTATAGCTCTTTTGCCTGACAGCTCAATACCTGGTGTTATAAAAGTTGTATATATGAATTCTGCTTATGGGAAAGGGGCAGAAACGTACCTAAGCTGTAAACTAACCGGTCTCGATTTGCTATTTCAGATAATACGTGAAATTGAAGCTACTGATGAGCTTAAGGCTGAAGTAGCACAAGTATACTTGAACCCCACTCAACAATTAGGTAGTAATTGTGGAGTTATGATAGCTATAAATATAGCTGCACTTGCGCATTATTGGAATTCAAAAGCTGGCAATAATATTAATATTGCAGAATTCTCTGAGTTGCTTATAAGTTTATACCCAAATATAATGTTATCTTCTTCGGAAAGAATAACTCTTTTTACGGGGTATGTTAAACAGAGATTTGATAATATAAAGGAGTTAGGGCTGAATGGTATCCCAGAAAATTTAGAAGAAATGGGGGCACATTTTGAAATAAAACCTACTTATGAGCGCGTCTCTCTTAATCTTGATGGAATACAAGCTATAAAATTGGATATTGGAGGGAGGGAAAATACAAAAGTTAAAGAACTTAATACTACAGACTCAGAAGTGGAGAGAAAAATCTCTTCTCTTTCACCTCACTTAATATCTATGGTTTTTGATGTTATAGAGAGACATAGATTCACTACTGGGGAAAACATAGGCCTTCCATATACTGAGCCTGAGTTAACAGCTGCTTATAATCTAGTTGTGCAGATGAGAGATAGGCAAGCAGATGAGGTTGATAAGAGAAAGCTTATCTCTGATAACCTAAGAGAAAATATATGTGTTAAAAATGATCCCTTAATTATAGACAAGGGTAAGTTACTAACCGTTGCCTTCCCCACAACTAAATCGTCCAATTTTGTTGTGATAACTCATAATAATCTTGTAACTGAAAAAGAATTGTTGCTAGAAGAAGCTACTAACCTATCAAAAGGTTCTGTAAGAACAGTTAGAGGGGCGGTTAAAAGTGTAAATACAGTAAGTGCAGAGAGGAAGGCTAGAAATTTGATTGGCATGCCTAATTGGGAACCTATACCCAATTTTGCTATTATTACTGGTGCGAATGGCTTAGGCAAAACACAGCTACTACATTATATATACCAAGCATTGGGCAGTTATCATAATCAGCAAGTATTCTTTATGGAAGCAGATTTTAAGCTGGGAGATAGCTCTATCAAATATTTCGATATACCTTTATTTCACTCAGATGAAGAATATAGTGTATATATTGCAGAAATTAGAAAAGCTCTCGAGATAAAAATACAAAAGACTCAAAAGAAAAAAGAAAAGCCAATAATATTAGATTTTGAAAATGATTTTTGTCGCAAACAGCAATTGGAGAAACCGGATATATTTCTTGAAAGATTAGTTTCATCTTTATCGCACGCACCGGGCATTAATGATACTACAGATGCGTATCTGAAGATTTACATTAAAGAGTTTATCCAAAGAACATTAGATACAATGAAAATAGAGAATCCTGAAAGCTTTCTATCTATAGTTTTTCATGCTTATAAGAAAAAAATGTTGTCGGACCCAGATAATTTTATTGAGAAGGATGCGCCATGGCAAGAGATAAATTACACTTTCAAAAAATATGGGTTTAGAAGCTATAAAATTAATATGTATGATGAACTTGCAGAACATACAAAATTGTATAAGTGGGATTTAACTAGAAGAGATACTGGTGAAAAAGTTGAATTTGAAGATGTGTCTTCAGGAGAGCAGGTTATTATTTCGATAATGGCTTGGCAATATGGTTTTGATAACAGCAAAGGACTTAACAAAGTTAAAATAATGCTTTTAGATGAGCCAGATAAACATTTAGATCCCAAATTTAGTAAAATCTTTTTTGATGTAATAAATGAAGAATTGATTAAAAAGAACGATATTCAAGTCATCATGACAACTCACAGAACAGATACTGTCGCTCTTGCACAAGCGGGAAGTTTATTTTCGATTAAAAAGAGTGGTGTTACTCCTTGCCATAAATTAAGAGCTTTATTTAGGCTAACGCATAACCTGAGGGAAATAACAAACCTTCATCACAGGATATATGTAGAAGCATTTGGTGATGCTTCTTTTTATGAAGGGATATACCAAACTTTAACGCAACATTGTAATTCAACAAGAGGAAATAATTATAGTATTGGCGATCTCAACCCAAGATTGCGGCAGTTATTAAATACTGCATCTCCTACCTTAGCGGGTAATCGGTTACTCTCTAGGAGGTACCAACTTGCTTTCTATGCGACAGTTGCAACTAAAGATGCAAAAGGAGGAGGCTGCAAAGGAGTTGAAAATGCAATAAAGAGGGATACACTTTCTTTAACTCATATAGCAAAGACTTTCCCACAAGGTGTAGGAAATTTTAAAAAGATTTTAGTAGACCCAGAGTTAGAGCTTCCTTTTGGAATTATAGATAAAGATTATAATTATGGTAACATAAATTGGGAGGAGAGAAGGTTACGTATTAAACGGCATAGTTTAGAAAACTATTTGTTCGATCCGTTTATCATGTTGTCTATCTTTAATGAAGAAGATATAGAGAATTTTTCTAATGAAGCTTTTAAGGAAATTTGTTTAGAATGTAGAAGGTATATTGAAGAGGTAAGAGAAGAAGGAAATCCTTCTAATGAACCAATAGAAAAATACTTTAAGTTTTTGATTGATAAGTTATTAGAAAATAATGACTTAGGGTTTAGGTTCCGTTTATGTGAAATACTACTACCTCATACGTCAAAACCAGAGTTATTTAAAATAGCACAAGATGGTATCAAAATTCCCGACTATCTTTTGAAAAATTTCTTATCTACTTTTAGCATACCTAAAGCAGAAGAAAATCAATATTACGACCTACTAAATAAAGAAGGCGCTGAATATAAGAAAGAAGAAATAGGTCATTTACAGCTTTTAATCAATGTTTGCCAACACCTATATCCTGGTGAAGAAATTGAAGCAAGTAATGTAACAGATAAGTTAATGGAACAAGCTGAAAATATAAAGATAATAGTTAACAACGAGAAGACCATAGAAATAAGTTATCCGAAAATATTGCTATTTTCAAAAGGGCATGTAATTGAGGAAACAGTTGAAAAGCTATACGCAAAAGGAAAAGCTGACGCATGTAAAAACAATCTTCTCACTAAAATATCACAAGTTAATGACCTTATGGTCCCACTCGATCTAGCAGAAACATTTTTTGAATTAGATGCTGCTGTAAGAAGACAAATGAATGCGGTGATTAAGGCTGATGAAATAGAGACTAAAAAAGAACAAGGAGCAATACCATTATCTACTTATAACGCCCCAACAGCACACGAAAAATTCTTAAACCTAATAATGGAAGGAGATGAAGCAACTATAGAACCTTTGTGCAATATGCACTTTAAAAGGAACGATAAAGTTCTAAAGACTTGTATAACTACTATAACTAATCCTAAAGATCTATATGCAAAGCTAGGATATAGTATAAGGAATTTCCTAACCTGTAAAGCTGTTCTCAACTTTGAAGCTACAAAAAAATATTTAAAAGTAGAGTTATCATCTTCTCAAGAAGCTAAAGATTTAAAACTTTTTTTAAAAACCATTATTTCGGGAATAGTAGGAAAAAATAATTTATTAATACATTTTAGATACAGCAGCGAAGCTGCTAATACTGTATATTTAGCTGGTAGTTTCAACCAGTGGCTTAATGCTAAAGAAGGAGCCATACAGAATTTTCCAATTGAATGGCGTTTTTGGAAAGATAAAAAAACACAAGTATGGAACATTGTCAAGAAGCTAGATAAAGGCGAGCATGAATACAAGTATGTAATTAACTCAGCAGAGTGGGTAGTTGATCCAAATAAACTAATGTCTGCAGATGGTAATTCATATCTAACAATTTAAAATGCTGCGAGACTATTTTATGAAATACCTTGTGAGATTTAATGGCACAACCATCTGAGTAAAATGGGCAGCTCAAATTCGCCTAGGACTCGCTCCCAAAAAGGACCGTTTTTAGGACGACGCAGCCCCTAAAAATGAGATTTAACAGCTACATATTTATGTCTTATCACTTTTGGCACTAAGTGGAAGCCTAAGC
>JAQSWL010000039.1 GCA_029266655.1 Candidatus Midichloriaceae bacterium
CCAGAAGATTTCTATGATACTGAGCTTTATCGAAAACGGCATATTATTGAAAGGCTTTTTGGCAGGCTTAAGGAAAATAAAAGGATTGCCATGCGCTTTAACAAGCTTGACTCTACTTTCCTCAGCTTCATTGCCTTGGCCCTTATCAAATTATATAAGTTATTTTGTTAACAGTGCCATATCCATTATCCTGTTTCGCATCTAGAAAGAATTTAACAGCCTTTCCACTAACTTATCAGTTGCCCCTAGTATTTTGGCACTGCCTTGATACGCATGCTGAATTTCTATAAGGTTAGCTAATTCAGCAGTTAAATCCACATTAGAGCCTTCTATAGCACCTGGAATGAATTTGCCAGCACCATTTATCCCAGCCTCTTTAAGGTTTAAAGGACCAGAATTTGCACTAATTTTAAAAACATTTCCTTGCACTTGTGTAAGGCCATTTGGGTTCGCAAAGTCTCCTACAGGTATCTTATAAATTTTACGAGTCAATGTATTGCTGAAAGATGCAATAATCCAGCCTTCAGGGTCAATACTGATACCAGTCAAATCACCGGTATAAACACCATTTTGATTAGCCATTATAACAGAATAAGTACCTGAAGATTGGCTCATACCACTTGTAGAGCCCGGTATCCCTAAGTTGAAAGTTATTACGCTAGGATTTGCACCTACAGTATTTGACCAGTTTACAGTTAATGGCTGATCAACGCTAACTAATTGGCGGGCGGATGTAGTATTTTGTAAACCTAAGGCAGTGCTAATTGTCTGTGTTGCTCCGGTACCAAGTGGCGCATTTATAGAAGCTGAAGTTCCACCAAAAGTTAAGTAAAAATTATTATTCACAGGTGAAATTTTAATTGAATAGGTCCCGCTTGTAGCACCAGGAACTACACTCGCTTGAACGGCTATTGGTCCTTGAGTTGTGTTGATTTGCTCGGCCAGCTCATAAAGAGTGGAAAAACTGTTAGCAGCAATATCATTAGCAGCTGTTATGCCAAGATTTGTACCCACAGTACCAGTTTGTCCGAAAGATATCGCCTGGGTGGAATCAGACCCAACAATCTCAAGCCAAATTTGTCCACTAATTGGATTTGAAACAACTTTTGCTCGAACAGCGTCAGCCCCACTAGTTTGGTTGATTTGACTAGCCATATTTATCAAAACTTCTTCATTGGTTGTACCAGCACCCCTTGCTATATTATAGGTAGAGCTACCAATTGTTATATCTAAAGTATCAGTGCTAACACCAGTTAAACCTACCCCAGATGGTGATACAGCAGTGCTTAACGCGGATAAGCTTCCATAAGTAAACGTATAACTTGCGGTTCCCACATCAATTACAAAAGTTTGGCCAGGAGTTGCGCCAAGAGAGGTATGTGGGCTGGAAAGCGCACTTGAATATGCAGATTGAGAAACCGGTTGAATAGATGAAAAATTTCCTACACCATCAAAAGTTATAGTGCTGGCCATAAGAAGACCATCAGTTCTTCCTGGGATATTAACTGATAAAGGATCTACCGAATAGACTTCCACTGCCCATTTGTTAATACCAGTCTTCAAAAATGCAAGCATTATATTGTGTGCATTACCCATAGAATCATATATGGTAATATTCTGACTAAAATGGCTCAAGAAGTTTCCGCCTGCCATATTATTACTAGCTAGATATGGATCATATGTAGATTGTAGATAGCCATTAGGTAAACCAAATTCTGATAGAAAATCACTGTTTTTGCCTAAGGGCTGATAGTTGCTGAAAGCCACTGGTTGAGCGGATGATAAAGTCACGTTAGCTCCAACAGCAGGGTCGTCATTAACACTCGTAGTTATACCCATTTGAGTAAGTAAAGTGGAAAGCTGTTTAAGAGTTGCAAATCTTCCAATTGTTATCCCTTGTGTATCGGGCACAAAAGCTGGTATATTTTTTGAATCATCCAAACCTATTTGGTTACGGAAAGCCAAGGTTCCAGTAAATGTAACCGCCTGACTTATAGTAGTTGGTGCTATATAAAGTTGTGTAGTGGTTCCTAAATCAAAAACTTGCGCCTGCAAGCCATTAGAGCCAGAGCTAGTTGCATTAATTTGGTCTGCAATATTTTGCAAAACTGCTCTGTTAGTGGTTCCAGTGCCTCTAGTGACTGTTAGAACTTGGCTGCCATAAGATATTTGGATTGTATCAGTTGCCAACTGACCAGCAATAGCAGTTGTTAAAGTATTTGCAGAATTATTAAAAGCAAAAGTAGTTGCAAATCCACCATACATAAGCTTTTTGGTAGACACTCCAATTCCATCTGGATTTCCTATTGTAACCTCCAATCCTTCCCCAGCAGATAATGAATTAGTTGGGTTTTCATATAAGAGATCAGTTGAATAAGCATAAGCATTAATAGGTGATGCGGTTAACCCGCGGTTTAAAATGTTTATATTCCCAACTGAATTTCCTACAACAGTTTGCTGGGGAACCAAGTTGGCAGCAAAATCCACTTCTGTAGTAGAAGAAGCTTTAGAAGTCCATTGAATAATATCTACACCATTTAAGCTGCTCAAAAGCGATTTTGTATTGGGTAAATTACCGCTTGCATCAACCTGCCAAGCTAATAAATAAAATCCCGAAGAGTTTACCAACTTATTGGTATTATCCTTTCTAAAGGACATATCACGGGTTACTAAAATATTTTTAGGATTAGTACCAACAAATCCATCAGTTACTATTGCGAATCCATTGCCATCAATAGCAAGGTCAGTTGAGATTCCTGTTCTATCGAATTCCCCTTGCACGTCAACCAATTGTCTAGTGGTGGAATCCACCCCACTTATTACCCCATCCTGGCTTACGATTGCTGAATTATTTACCTCAAACCTTTTAAAAGCATTTGTATTAGCATTTGCTATGTTGTTTGATGCAATAGCAGTTTTTCTAGCACTACTATTCATTCCAGTTAGAGATGCATTAAGCGCATTACCGAATCCTGACATGATTTAACCCATAAATTTTGGTATGCTTATACAGCAAAACTCGTGCCAAAATTTTAAATTAACTTTGCTTAAAAGATATGAGTTTTGGTGTTATTTTTTAGGAACGGCATTATATATAGCCAAGGATGCTATCATAGCAGTCTCTGCACGTAAAATATTTTCCCCAAGACTTATAGGTACAACATTAGGCAGAGACCTTAAATAAGCGCGTTCTTCGTTATCAAAACCACCCTCAGGCCCAATTATAATAGCATCATTACTGGTTTTAGCTCCAGCTATCATCTGAATGGATGTATTTGAAATCTCCGTAACGGCTTCATCGCAAAAAAATATTTTGTTGATAGAAAGCTGGTCTATTTGCTTAAGCGTAATAGCTTCATGAATTTTAGGGGTATAAAAGCGCTCAGATTGCTCTGTCGCCTCAAGTGCAACCAACCTGCTTTTTTCAAGATTTAATGACCTTACAATTGTTCTTTTGGTAATAATTGGCACTATATCGCTCACGCCAAGCTCTGTTGCTTTCTGAATATAAAAACTGGTATTTGGATTTTTTACTGGAGCAAAAAATAAAGTTAATTTAGGTGTTGCCCTTGGATGCTCTAAAAACTCACATATTAATAAATATGCGGTGCGCTTATCTACATTTTTTATTTCAGCGTGCCATTGACCGTCTGCTTCATTAAAAACCGCGATGCTGTCGCCATCTTTCATTCTTAAAACTTTGCTCAAATACCTATAGTGATAATCATCAAGCTGAATGCTTAGGTTTTTGCTAATCTTTTCTTTTAGATAGATTCGGTTCTGAAATTTTTTTGCCCCCGACATAAATACCCGCTATATTATAAGGCTTCCTCTTTTCTGCTGCATAATAAGTGCGCATTAGGAGTTCTGCTATAAAGCCTGTGCTTAAAAATTGAATTCCTGCAATTATAAGGAAAATGCTGATGATTAGCAATGGACGGTGCCCTATATCACCACCAAATATTTTAATCATGGTTAAGTATAAAAAACCTAAGCTGCCTACACATAAAAAGCCTTGGCCAATCGTGCCAAATAGATGCATTGGTCTTTGCCTATATCTAATAAAAAACAACATTAGCATTAAGTCACTTAATACTCTAACCGTGCGCGATATTCCATACTTAGAACTACCGTACTTACGGGCATGGTGCTTAACATCAACTTCTGCGATCTTTGCTCCATGCATACTTGCAAGAATTGGTATGAAGCGATGCAGTTCTCCATATAATTCAAGTTTTTTTGCAATTTCCGCTTTGAAAATTTTAAGCGAGCATCCAATATCACTGATATGCACCCCTGTGCTTTTACGGATTAGAATATTGGCTATTCTGCTAGGAATTTTTCTAAACCATAGTCCGTCTTTTCGGTGGCGCCTTCTACCTGTTATAAGATCTAAGTTTTCCTTCTTGATGCGATTAAGCATTACAGGAATATCAGATGGATCATTTTGCAAATCTCCATCCAGTGTCACTATATACTCACCAACTGCGTGCTCTATGCCAGCCGCCATAGCAGAGGTTTGGCCATAATTGCGGGTAAACTTAACTAATTTGAGGTTGGCATCTTCAATTTGCAAAACTTCATTTGCTGTTGTATCGAAAGAGCCATCATCAACAAATATAATCTCAGCATTAACATCTTGTAATGCTTTACTTATAGCTTTATGCAAATGTACGACATTTTGTTCTTCATTAAAAAGAGGAACTACGACCGAAAGATCAAATTTGTAACTCATATTATATCAATGCTTATGTCTGTTTCTTGCTAAGAAGTTAACAATTATAAATAATAAAGCAACACCCATTAAATAGTATGCTGGAGCCGTCACCGAAAATTCCTGCGATAAGTATCTGGAAATAACAGGAGTAGTACCGCCAAGAAGTGCTAAGCCTATGTTCCAGCTAAATGCCACACCTGAGAATCTTAAATCCACCTCAAATGCTTTAATTGCATATGAATATGCTGGAGCACAAATACCAGCTGCTAAAATACTTATCAAAACAAGCCCTAGCATTACAAGCATTACATCCTTCTGCGGATTTGCCAGCATTGCGTAGCATGGTAAAATTGTTGCTATAGTTAGGAAAGAAATCAGATATAAAAATTTTCTATTGCCAAATTTGTCGGATAAATGGCCAAACAATGGTAGTAATATGACCATTATGAATAAAGCAAATGAAGTGAAATAAAGAGCTTCCGCAGATGTATACTGCATTAACTCAAAGAAGAAAGTATTGAGATATCCTCTAATCGTATATGCTACTGCGGTGGTGAACCCGCCCAGAATCATTACTACGAGCATGCTAGGCCATTGCTTTTTAAAAGCATGGACAATCGGATGCTTAAGCATAGCTTTACTGTTTTTACGCTCAAGGAAGCCAGGGGTTTCATTAAGTTGATACCGCAAATAAAGCCCTACTAACCCTGTAAGCCCGCCGAAAATAAACGTATACCTCCAGCAATCACCATCTTGACAGAAGTGGTTAACAAAGATACCTGCAAATACAGCCAGCAAAGTACCAACCATATTGGATGCCATTACTATACTACCCATAAGGCCAGGGCGGTAGCCCTCGGTATGCTCTAGAATAAAAATCGCAACACCAGCACCTTCGCCACCAACACATAGCCCTTGGAATAATCTAATAATCAAAAGTAAAATTGGGGCGGCTATCCCTATCTGCGCATAAGTTGGTAAAATACCAATCAGGAATGTACATAACGCCATACCTAGTATGGAAATTGTAAGAGATGTTTTTCTGCCCATTTTGTCGCCAATATAGCCAAAAACCATGCCGCCAAGAGGGCGCATGAAGAATCCTAATGCAAAAGTGCCAAAGGCCAACATCGTTTGCACAAATGGATCCGTTGCAGGGAAGAATAAAGCACCTATCACGTGCGCGTATACTGCAAACAGGCCAAAGTCGTAGTACTCTACTATGTTGCCAACAATTGCAGGACCAACTATTTTCCTTTTTTTAATGCCCATATCTACCTATATAATTGCCATTGCATTATGCACGCCAGGTTGCATTTTTCAAGAAAATGTTTAGCCTATCAAATATATGCTTTTCTATGGCCCATGATAGTTAATACTCCAATTGCAATTTTAAAGAGTGCAAGCATTGCGCGGGATCCTTTGCTGCTTGAAGAGCTTGTTAGGATAATAGAATCAGTTTATCGATATGAATTATTTAAACCTTTAATGGATATTGCAGCAACTTTAGCCTTGCAAAAAAGATTGATATTAATAGCTGAGCCAAAGCAGTTTTATGCATTAGATGAAGGTAATTGTATTACCATAGAAGGTGGGGCTTTTGACAAATTCACTAATATTTTTCGTTCCAATAAAAATTATAAAATCACGATTAAGAAGATGTCTCATGATGTATTCATTCATGAGATTGGCCATATGATAGAAAATGAAAGCGGCATTATGCTAGATGCGGATTTTAATAAAGCTATTCATGCAGATATATCAGTTAAGCATTCTGGTAACGTCTCTCTAAATGCAGCAATTAAGCAGGTGATGATTGATGAAGTGGCAAATTACAACGAGTCTCATAAGGCATCAGAGCTATTTACCAGATTTTTTCAACTACTTGCAATGTCTAAGCAGGTTGCTGGCTTTGCTGCGGAATATGGTTACAGAGTTGAAGATATTTATAAAGCATTTCCGAACTTTACCAAGTGGTTGAATTCCGCTCTCTACCCCAGGCTAAACAGAAGAGTTGACCCACAAATAGCAATATCTAGCAAGGCATACATAGTGCCCCTTGAAGAGGTTAAGCATGAGTGGTCCAAGGAAAAAGTAAAATCTATTCATGGAGCGCCTAAACCAGGCCAAACCTTCACTAAGTGGAGTAGGGGTATTAAATCTATTAAGGATTAATATGTTATCTTGGTTTATACCAAAACTCATATTTAATAGGTCATCTGTATCTTGCCTTTCCAAATATTTTGGTTGATAAAAAAGACAGCAATATATTCATATTACTGACTTTTTTATCTTCCCACCTCTTTGAAAATTCAAGCACATATGGCCTATTAAATATGAGTTTTGGTATTATTTAAATTTAGAAACAAATTTGCCAATCTTCAATACATCATTAATTCTTCTATCAATGAAGCTTTCGGTATCTTTGTGGTTTTTAGAAGTATCTGAGAGGAAGAATTGTATAGAAGCCCCGTACACGGCAAGCAGCAACCCGCGCTTTGTGTAGTAGTTGAAATCATGAGATGCATCACTTGCAAGCTCGCGCCATATCAGGTCTACCACCTGCCAGCTAAGCTTTAAACCAAAAGTTATATTCCATGGCATGCTCAGGTAACTGGAGGTCTTAGCAACTACCTTTTTATAAGATGCAAGCACCTGAATACGGATTTTTAAAGCTAACTTAATTTTAGCTGAGATACCTAATTTGTTTGTATCTTCGGTGGCAAAGCGCGTTAACATAGCATCGTTTATCTGCTGGAAATAAAGTTCTATAAGTTCTTTAACTCCACCAACCAGCAGCAATTTGCCGTACTCTTTAGAAAAACCAGCATCCAGCGAAGCCTGCTCCAACATTTGATCGCTCCAACCTAGCATAGGTATAAGCTTTAATGCCGACTGTAGTATTAAAAATTTTTGTGCTTGAGTATCTTTGGTCATTTATACTATAATATCGCTTACACATACTAATACCAATTAATAATATTTAAGGCAATACCCAATGCAAAACAGCCAATCTAAAAAAGCCAATAACATTAAAATTTATTCCGCGTCTGACTATGAAGGCATGAGGAAGGCCGGAAGGCTTGCTGCAGAAGTGCTAGACTACATAACAGATTTTATAAAGCCTGGGGTTACAACTGAAAAGCTCAATGAGTTATGCCATAACATGATCATAGAAAGAGGCGCAATACCAGCTCCACTTAATTATAATGGATTTCCTAAATCGATTTGCACATCGATTAATCATGTTATATGCCATGGAATTCCATCCGATAAAAAATTGCAAAATGGCGATATAATGAATATCGACGTTACTGTTATTTTGGACGGGTATTATGGCGATAGCAACAGAATGTATTATGCTGGCAAGCCTTCTATTAAAGGCGCAAGGCTTACCCAAGTAACTTATGAATGCCTAATGCTTGCAATTGAAGAAGTGCGTCCAGGCGCTAAGTTTAACCAAATTGGTAAAGCTATACAAACACATGCCCATAAGCATGGGTATTCGGTAGTAAGGGACTTTTGTGGGCATGGGATTGGCACAGTTTTTCATGATACTCCACAAATTTTACATTACTATGATCCAGAGCTTGAAGGAGTGATGGAAGAAGGTATGTTTTTCACTATTGAGCCAATGATAAATGCTGGCGGCTGGGAGAGCTTTGTACTTGCAGACGGATGGACCGCGGTGACTAAAGATCGCTCTCTTTCTGCTCAGTTTGAGCATACACTGGCTGTAACCAAAAATGGGGCTGAGATTTTCACAATATCGCCAAAAGGATTAATGTTTCCTACCATAAGTTAAAAATTTAACAAATTCTTAACAAGAAATATAGATAATTATTTGATATAAACGCATTTTATCAATATAATTCAATCATATTATCTGTTTTTATGGTTTATTATGGGCGTTAAGAAAAATACTTTGACTCGTGAACATTTGGCAAGAGCCATCAAGCGAGAAACTGGGCTACCTATAAATAGAGCACTTGAGATTGTTGATGATGTATTTGAATCTTTAGTGGATGAATTGTGTGATAACGGGGTAGCTAAGTTAAGATTATTCGGTACTTTTTCAACTAAGAAAAAGAACGCACGCATTGGGCGCAATCCTAAGAGCCTAGTTGAAGCAATAATTCCTGAGCGTATTGTTGTGAAGTTTAAGGTTGCACCAACACTGAAAAAGAGGATAAATACTAATATCCATTTAATCAGTTAATTAATGAATGTTAATAGATAGTCACTGTCATTTAGAATTTAGCCAGTTTAGTGAAGATTTTGATTTAGTTTTAAAGAGAGCAGCAGATGCTGGCGTCAGCAAGATGCTCTCCATTTCTACATCAATTCACGATTTTGCCTCAGTTGCTAAGGTGGCTGCGAGAGCTGAAAACATTCTTATAAGCGTTGGAATCCACCCAGAAGGTGTTGATGAGCACGGACTAGTAGATAGCTCCCATATCATCGCTCTTTGTTCTGGGGCAAAAGTTGTTGGCATTGGGGAAACTGGCCTTGACTATCACTATCCAAATCACAATAAAGAGCTACAAAAACAAAATTTCATACAGCATATAAAGGCAGCTCAATTTACCGGGTTACCAGTTATTGTGCACACCCGAGATGCAGGTTATGATACTCTTGCAATTATGTCTTCAGCGCTTAAAGAAAAGCCGTATGCTGCAGTTATCCATTGCTTTACTGAGTCTATGGAATTTGCTAAAGCTGCTTTAGATTTAGGCTTTTATATTTCTTTTTCAGGGATTGTTACATTTAAAAATGCTTTGAACTTACAAGAAGTTGCTAAATTTGTACCGCTTTCAAGAATGTTAGTTGAAACCGATGCCCCATATCTTGCGCCAACTCCATATCGAGGCAAGCGCAATGAACCTGCGTTTGTATCTGAAACAGCAAAGTTTTTAGCAGATTTAAAGAGCGTGAACTACCAGGATTTTTGTGATATAACTACAAGTAACTTCTATAAATTATTTTCTAAAGCGCAGGGATAATGAAGTGTACAATACTTGGTTGCGGGGGATCTTTAGGGGTGCCGCAGCTGTTATGCGAATGCTATATTTGCAAGTCGGGAGACTCTCGTAATAAGAGGTTTCGCAGCTCTATATTTATTGAATCTGAAACTACGAAAATTCTTATTGATACCTCCCCAGATTTTAAAGCTCAAGCATTTCGTAATAATATCTCTAAAATTGATGCAGTTCTTTATACGCATACGCATTCTGATCACATATCTGGTGTAGATGACTTAAAAGTTTTCGCACAAAAAACGCAGAATAAAATACCTGCATACATGGATGCTAAAACTTATGAAGGAATACGCGGTACCTACAGTTACTTATTCGACAATGGAAGCTCGGTTTACCGCCCAATATTGGATTGCACTATTATAGATGAGTACAGCAACTTTACAGTTGGGGATATACAGATAACTTCATTGTTGCAAAAGCATGGGGAAATGAATTCACTTGGGTTTAGATTTGGAAATCTCGCATATTCCACCGATTTTAATTATTTGTCTGAGAAATCACTTAAAGTTCTAGAGGGCGTGGATATATGGATAGTAGATTGTCTAAGATACTCTTGGGCTCCCACCCATGTTGTGTATGAGTCGACTCTTGAATATATAGAGCAAGTAAAACCAAAACGCGCAATTTTAACACATATGGCTCATGATATTGACTACGAAGAATTGAAGAGGATCTTACCACCTTATGTAGAACCTGCTTTTGATGGGATGACCATCTCATGGTAAACTTAGAAAAATTCCTACCAATATCAGAATTATCTGAGTTATTTGCAGCGCTTGCAGAGGATGGAGAATCTAGATTGGTAGGTGGAGCTGTGCGTGAAATATTGCTTGGCCATAAACCAAAAGATGTTGATATAGCAACCCAAGTGTTGCCAGAAAAAGCTATGCAACTTTTGACGCAGAAAGGCTATAAGTGCATACCTACAGGCATAAAATATGGCACCATCACTGCTGTTAAGAATAGCCACGTATTTGAAGTCACCACTTTAAGAGCCGACGTTAAAACTGATGGCCGGCATGCAGAGGTGATATTCGGGCGCAATTGGGAGCTGGATGCTAGCCGCAGGGATTTTACCTGGAATGCTATTTACATGGATTTGCAAGGTAATATATTTGATCATTTTGATGGCGTAGTAGATTTGAAAAACCTTCTTCTTAAGTTTATTGGAGATCCGGAAAGTAGGATAAAAGAAGACTACTTGCGGATTCTAAGGTACTTTAGATTTTATAGCTATTATCCTAACATTTTAATTGATGAACCTTCTGTATCGGCTTGTAAAAAATTAGCTTCTGGAGTGAAAAATCTCTCTGGCGAACGGGTAAGGAGTGAGCTATTTAAGATCCTTTCTTCCCCTTATGCTACAGATGCACTTATATTGATGCAAAAACAAGAGGTGCTTATCCACTTGTTGCCAGGGTGTGCGCAAATTGATTTTACAACTATTACATTTTCGGAAAATGCGGTAATAAATCTTGCTGCAATATTGAAATTATCTGGCCTTAAAGAAGACGTGGTAGATAATATTATAAAGGGGTTAAAGCTTTCAAATAAAGAAAAAGCTCAAATAAATAACTTGCTATGGTGCATTAAGCTTTCTCCACAAGATTCTAAAATAAAGCATAATGAGATACTCTACCATTTTGGTGCAGATGCATATTCAGATTACATAAAATTTGTTAAAGCCTTATATCCAAATCAAGATATTTATCATCTCGAAGGCAATAATGCTCCTAAGATGCCGGTAACTGGCACAGATTTAGTGAACTTAGGTTTTGCAGGTAAACCCTTAGGTGATAAAATGCGTGAACTTGAAAATATTTGGATTGAAGCCGATTTTAAACTTAGTAAAAAAGATCTATTAGCTCGAGTGATGGGTTAATATTATTTTCTAGTTATATAATACCAAAGCTTATATGTAATAGGCCATCTGTATCTTGCCTTTCCAAATATTTTGGTTGATAAAAAAGACAGCAATATATTCATGTTACTGACTTTTTTATCTTCCCACCTCTTTGAAAATTCAAGCACATATGGCCTATTAAATATGAGTTTTGGTATAATAATTTGAGTTAATAATTATGCTAACTAAACTCAAATTACTATAATATAGCCAATCCGCTATAAAAGAGTCATGAGAGGTGAGTGTTAAAGAGTTGATCGATGGAACAATAAGAGGATCGTCTGATTTGTTTAGCATGAGCCCATTTTTTCTCAATAGGATTAAGGTCTTACTATTACCCACAAATTTTACCACTAAAAATCGATAACATCATTATGCTTTCTTGAAGGATTTCATACCCTCTCCATAAGGTCATTGGCCCAGGAAGCTTATCGTTCTTTCGTGCCATAAACCCTCCTAATTTGCCAAGCCAAATGATAACTTCTTTTATATTTGGGGGTTTGGTAGGAATATTATTTGTTTGATACA
>JAQSWL010000002.1 GCA_029266655.1 Candidatus Midichloriaceae bacterium
TTTAAAGCATTGCTAATTAAGTTAGCAATAACATGCCCAACAAAATGCTTACTGCCTTTAAATTTAAAGCTGTTTTTCTTATTAACATTAACGCGAGCTAATCTTTGCTCACTTAAACCATAGGACTTTAATGTAGATTCAACACATTCATTGATGCTATAGACCCTTATATCATCGGCTTCTGATATATCGGTTCTAACTAAAGTTAACATCCTATCAACTGTTTTTAGGGCCGCTTGGGTATTTTGCTTAAATGGCTCTAATAACTCTTTAATATCTTCGAAATCTTCTTTGTTAACTTCTTCAAATTTTTTATTTTTAAAAGCTTTTAAAAGAGCGTCCGCCATCATAGAGGCGCTTTGCAAAGGATTTATCACTTCATGAGCAACTGCTGCTCCATATAATACTTTAGATTCAATCTCCTTTTCTTTTAAGACATCCCTATATTTCATTATAAGCACAATGGCGCCTGTTAGAAAGCAGTATATAGATCCAAGCATTTTTGGTTGATCCCCTGTGTCTAAAGTAGCAAGACTATATCCAGTTAATTTAAATAAAAGGTAAGCTATGCAAAACCCAATTATTGATAAGAAAGTCATAGCAAACCAGCCACCAAATATGTATAGCAATATTGTGCTCAACATTAAATTAATCATCCAAGGCATGCTGCCATTATATATCAATGCAATATATGAAGATAAAAAAGGGAAGCAATAAAGAAGGGTTACATACCAATATAAAGGTATATATTTTTTCTGTAGCTTCGATGAAAGATGAAATTCATATATGCATAACCCAAAGCATAGAACAGCTGCAATAGCTTTCAAGTATACGATAGTATATACAATCCGCATATCGCTAAAAATCATAAAAAATGTTGAACCAAGAAAGTATACCATTCCTAATGCACCTAAAAGATAGCAATAATCTTGATATCTATTTTTTTCTTGCTTTATTTTAGCAAAAAAAGGTAAATGTTTTTTCTTATAAAGCGTGTTAGCACGGTTTGCATTTGCAAATATATTCTTGCTAATTTTTTGGTGAGTAAAGGTTTGCCAATAATGCATGCCAAATAAACCGATAGCGCATCCTATCATACCAAAAAGTATTCCAACTGTTGCAAATTCACCTGTGATAAACCTACCTAAAAGCACACCTGAAAATCCGAAGACAGTTGATGTCATAAAAGACTTTTGACTAGTTTGAAATTTTAAAAAGCCAGCTGCAAGAGGGATAAGAATTATTGGCATCCAAAAGCTACTAGCTAACCACAATAATCCCATAAGGCTACTGCCTTTGACCGCAAGAAGTACTGATAGTGCAGCCAGCAAGATAACGGAAAATCTTGCTATAATAAGCTCTTGCTTATCATTGAGCTTTGGAAATAAACCTTTGGCAATATCATGGGCACATAAAACACTAGTGGTATTTAACCATGAATCTGCTGTGGACATAATTGCGGCTAGTATACCGCTAATCAACAGACCTGTTATACCTACAGGTAAATAATTACCTATTAAATAAAAGAAAGCAGTGTTCGGGTTTACATCTGGCGCCTTTACCTTAATAACAAAACCTATTAAGCACATTATTAAAATGAAAGGAATTGAAATATAGGCAAGTATAATAAGGGCCTTATTAAGTTGTTTACTATCATTTGCCATTAAGAATCTTTGTATAAAAGTACTTTCTGAAACTGGGACTAAACCATAAAACAACATGCTGGCAATCAATAGTATGTTCGCTTCGGTAAAATCAATTGTAGCGTGTGATGTTGGAAGTTTTTCAATTAATCCTGAGTAACCGCCCACTTCATGGAAAGCTATTGCACATGCAACTGGTATTGCTACTAATAAAACAAGAGCTTGAAAAGTATCAGTTAAGGCCACAGCTCTTATGCCTCCAAATAATGAATAGGCGACTAATACACTAAAACCCACAGCAATTCCTTGCAAGTGTGAAATGCCTAAGAAATAGTTAAATAAATAACCCATGGCGCTTATCTGCGCAGCAATCATTGCCACAGACATAAACACCGAAAATGCATTGGTAACCCACTTCCCAGGTTTGCCGTATAAAAATTGCATTATGTCGCTTACAGACATACATCCGGCTTTTTTGAAAACATCTATATTTTCACCAAATATTTTAGCGGTTATAACCCAAAACACTGGAATGGTTGATAAAGCAATCGCATACATTAAACCCATTGAATGAAGTTTTTCCACTGTGCCTACAGTTGATCCCGCTCCGATATAAGTTGCAAATAAAGTAAATATTAAAACAGCTGTTGATATATAACCTGTTCCCAAAGTATATTCTCTAACAGTTTTAATCTTACCAGCTTTGTAAAGACCTATTACCAAGCACAATATTAGGTAACCAATAATAACAGCAATGTCGATAGCATGTAAGTTGTTCATATACGCAATAATTACAATATTTTAAGCAAACATTACATGTATTTTAATTTATTTTCAAGATTATTTAATAAAATTGTTTGAAATTTTGACGGATGATCATATTTCCGAATAACACCACTTTACAATAGCCCTTTTAAAAGCAAATCCATATCAGCACTTGGTTCGCATGTGAAAGTCATTTCTTCACCAGTCTTAGGGTGAGAGAACGCAAGTTTATAAGCGTGTAGAGCTTGCCTACCGAATTTCTTCACAAGTGTTATTTGCTCTATAGAAAGGTTATTAAGATTGAAATTTTTACCTTTTCCATAGGTTTGGTCTCCAATTATTGGGTGCCCCGCGTGGTCCATATGCACACGAATTTGATGAGTACGACCAGTTTCTAATGAGCATTCAACCAAAGATAATGCCCCATCTGCAAAAATTTCCAGTGTTTTATAATGGGTAATAGCGGTACGCCCACCTGCACGCATTACACACATCTTTTTAGGATCTCTTTTACTTCTGCCATATTGCGTTTTAATTGTACCAAAGCTTGGGTTTAACATGCCATAAACCAATACTAAATATGTGCGCTTTATGCTTCGCTCAGCAAGCATGGATGAAAGGATATAGTGGGCCTCATCATTTTTTGCAATTACCATAAGGCCAGATGTGTCCTTATCAAGTCTATGTACAATACCGGGTCTTTGCGGCCCTCCCACAGTAGAAAGCTGACCTTGATGAGAGCCAATGAGGGCATTTACCAAAGTGTCAGAATGATTGCCCGCACCAGGGTGCACCGTAAGCCCAGCTGGTTTATTTATTACCATTAATTCATCATCTTCAAAAATTATTTCAAAGTTTATTTCGCGGTGGGGAGAAAGCACAAAATTTTGCTTCTGAGGAATTTCTAAATTTAATGCGTCACCTTCACATAGCTTTATATTAAATTCTTTAACTACCTTATCGTTAACGCGTAAGGCCCCAGATTCAATGAGCTTTTGAATTTTTGTACGAGAGAGCTCCGAAATTTTTTGTGCCAAAAAGCTATCAATGCGAGCTTTACCATCTTGCTCATTATAGATTATGGTGTAGATTGTTGATAAATTGTCTGATTGCATTATGAAAAAAAGATCCGATATACAGTTCCTAAAATTTTTTGTTTACATGCTTGGGTTTGTATTGGTGTTCGCCACCTTGTTCCTCACCTATATAGCTTACAAAAAGAATTTTGTAGCTATTGTAGACCAAATTGAAACAAAAAACAAATGCTCCAATTTTAATTTAGACGTAAGCGGTAAGATCCAGAATATTAGTATAGAAAATGGCTTCATCCATGTAATATGGCTAGATGAAAATGGAGGATTTAAAGTATCCATACATGACTATTGCAATGGTAATTTAATCAATGAACTCTCGATAAAAGATGTTAATGATTACAAAGCACTACCGCATAAGCAGGATGAAGACGTAAATGGTGATGATAAAAATATTTTGAGCTAAAAAAATGAAGTGCCCCTTTTGTGCATTTTTAGACACGCAAGTAAAGGACTCTAGGCCATCCGATGATGGACTTTCCATTAAGCGTCGCCGTCAATGCCCTAGTTGCGGTGCTAGGTTTACCACCTTTGAAAGAGTAGAAAATAGAGAGATAAAGATAGTTAAGAGAAATGGAGAAGTCAGGCCATTTGATATCAATAAGTTGGTAAGGTCCATAGAGGTCGCCACAAGAAAACGCCCTATTAATTCTGAAAATATAGACTATATCAGTTCTAATATCTTAAAAAAGCTAGAGAAATATGGCGAAGGAGAAGTGCCATCCAAAGTTGTTGGCCAATTAGTTATGGAAGAACTTGCAGAAATGGATGAGGTATCTTGTGTGAGATATGCATCCGTTTATATGGACTTCAACAAGGCTACAGATTTTGGGCAATTTATTTCAAATTTGAAGGGAAAAAATGAAAAAGGGTGATGTTGTTGTACTGGCAGCAGGCGGAACAGGAGGCCATTTCTTTCCAGCACAGGCCCTCGCAGAAGAGCTCTTAGAACATGGGTATAAGCCACTTTTAATATGCGATCAACGTACTAAAGAATTTTTACGGGGTGGGCTTGCAAAAATAGACAACATAAAAATTTTTGCACCCAAACCTAGCAAAAATATAATTGCTAATGCATTACATTTCTTAAAGCTTATTCCGGTTATTTTTAAATTGTGGAGCTTATTTAAAAAGAAAAGAGTATCAGCGGTGGTTGGGTTTGGAGGGTATCCATCCTTTCCAACATTATTAGCCGCCCTTGGTTTACGCGTTCCTATCTACATACATGAGCAGAATGCAGTATTGGGTAGAGTTAACCGCCTGTTTTTACCATTTATGAGTAAACTGTTTTTATCTTTTCCCCATACAATAAAAATTCCTAACAGATATGCATCCAAAGCTATCGTGGTTGGAAATTTGGTGCGCAAAAGTGTATTGAATTTTGCTCAAAAGAGCGCGTGCGACCACAATAATATTAATATTTTAGTAATTGGTGGAAGCCAGGGTGCTAAAATTTTTAGTGATGTTGTACCATTTAGCATCAAGTTGCTCCCAGAGGAATTGCAGGCAAAACTTAAGATTTATCAACAAGCTAGGAATAACTTAGTTGCAGAAACTAAAAGGTTATATAAAGCTACCAAATCAAAGGTGGAAGTACGGAGCTTTTTCGAAAACATAGGAGAGCTGATGTTTAATGCTGACCTCATCATATGTCGCTCTGGAGCCTCCACTGTCACGGAAATTGCAATAATGGGGAAGCCAGCAATTTTCATACCTCTTAAAATCGCCACTGATAATCATCAATATTATAATGCTAAGCTTTTAAGCGATGCAGGCGGGGCTATTATATTCGATGAAAATGACTTAACAGCAGAGCTATTGGCAAAAACTTTAACTGATATTTTAACCTCTTCAAAACGGCTGCAAACCATGGCCAAAAAATCTGGGCAAATGGCTATTTTAGGTGCTGCAGAAAAGATAAGGAAAGCGATGGGATAAATCCTCCTTATACCAAATCTCAAAATAAATTGCCTCTCTGCAGCAATGTTATTTGAGGCTGTTTCAATAATATTTAGGCAAAAAAGCGGCTAGCCGCAGGGGCAAAAAATTTGTATATGGCTAAAGCGACATAAAAAGAGCATGGAGCATAATAAAAGTTTATGGGCATATGCTGTGGTATAGGCATTATAAAAAGCAAAACATAAAAGAAAGGCCTGGCGCTACCGGGCGAGCGCGTAGCGCTGCGCCAGGCCTGCAAGATCTTTTATGAAGATCTTGCGAAGTATTAACAAACAGCGGGTTAATCGTTTGCTATCAATAAGTTGCTTGCTTTTTATATACTAATATCATCAATGATGATCGTGAGAACAACCTGATTTGCAAGTAGAGTTTAGATCAGCTTTGGTAGGGTGGTTCCTAGTCTTAAGGAATTTCTCTATCTTTTTAATCAACATATTACGTTTAAGCGGAGACTGGTGCTCGGCTATAGTTATTCCATTGGTATGATCTATCTCATGCTGGATGCACGCCGCAAGGGTTGGAACCTCAGTCTCAATTATATGCTCATTACCAAATTCATCTTGATATTGAGCTTTAACATAAGCCCCTCTTTGTACGGTCGCTTCAACACCTGGCAATGAAAGGCAGCCTTCTGTGGATTCGAATTTTTGCTCAGAAATTTCTAATATTTTTGCATTCACCATGAATAATGGAGCTCCTCTAAGTGGGTAGCCTTTTTCACTTTTAGGATCGTCATATTTTACTATGGCGTCATGATTTATGTAGATGATTTTCTGCATGCACCCTATTTGTACGCCAGCAAGCCCCCAGCCATGGAATACTTTAGTTGCCTTCTCCATATTAGAAAGGCGCGTACGCAAAGCATCATCAAACTCAACCACCTCAGCAGAAGCAGTTTTAAGGCGGATGTCAGGATAAATTACTAGGCTTACAATATTGGACATATTAAAATATTTCATTATACGTGGCAGGAGCGAGAGGAATCGAACCCCCAACCCCCGGTTTTGGAGACCGGTGCTCTACCAATTGAGCTACACTCCTATATTATATTCCGTTAATTTGAAAAATTGGGGAGTCGCATCTTATACAAATCTCAAAATAAATTGAGCATTAAAGCTCATCTTTTGCCAAATTTGCTTGGTAAAAAATTGATGAATATATAAAATATTCAACTACTTTTTCCCCTCGCACTTTGCCAAAATCTGGCATTACTATCTCAATTTATTTTGAGATTTGGTATAATTTCTCTGCATTCGCACCTATTGACATAGGCTTACGGTGCTTGAAACTGCTGCTCCTTCCACTTTTCCAGTATCAGGCGGCCTCAAAGATACTCTAAACCTAAGCCAAAAGCAATTATTTTTTCTTATACTAAATCCAGAAAATAAGTTAACAGATGCGCTTAGATTATTACAAAATGCGCAGTGAAAAAAGGTGTTAATATGTCAATATTAATAGCTTTTTTATCAAGTGATTTTGTGCAATAAAAGAAGCTCGCTCGGTTACGCTGATAACACCTCTAGCCTCCATAACATTGAACACATGAGAGGCTTTTAAGCACTGGTCAAAAGCTGGTTGAGCTATGCCCGCTTCTGTTAAGCGCAAACTTTCCTTTTCATATATATCAAATAAATTTCTCAAGCTGTCGGTATCGGCATACTCGAAATTATATTTGCAATATTCTACTTCCTGGCGCTTGAATACATCGGCATAAGTTACGCCTTTATCATTCCATTTCAAATCCCAAACGCTATTCACTCCTTGAATAAACATAGCTAACCGCTCAAGCCCATAGGTTAGCTCACCAGGTATCATCTTAATAGCCATACCACCAATAAACTGCATATAGGTAAACTGCAGAACTTCCATGCCATCGCACCAAACCTCCCATCCCAAACCTGAAGCACCTAAGGTTGGGTTCTCCCAGTCATCTTCTACAAATCTGAAGTCATGCTTATCTGGGTGCAGCCCAAGCGCGGCAAAGCTTTCTAAACAAAGCTCTTGTATATTATCTGGTGATGGTTTCAATATCACCTGCATTTGATAATAGTGCTGCATACGGTTTGGGTTTTCAGCATACCGTCCATCTGTTGGGCGCCTGCATGGCTGCACGTATACCACATTCCAAGGTTTAGGCTCTAAAGCCCTAAGGGTAGTTGCAGGGTGCGAAGTTCCCGCACCGACTTCGATATCATATGGTTGCAATAGTATGCACCCTTTCTCGGTCCAAAATTTTTGCAAATTAAATATTAAATCTTGAAAATACATTACTCAACCACAAACAATTTTTTCATGAACTTATCTATAACAAACACCAATAGAAGTGCAACTGGAAAACTAACCACCGCACTTACAGCAAAAACTTCAAGCCATATGTTAAGAAAATCCATCCCCACTTTCCATATGTGCATAAAAATGGACATAAAAAACGACATCCCAGTACTTATTAAAAAAGTAAATAAAATGCGGAAAGTTATCGGCTGTATTTTCATTTGTTATTACCTAATATTTGCAACAGAAACACCTAAAATTAATTTGGAAAAAACTATAAATACCGGCAAGTATACCAAGTTTAGACCAAACATCATCACCAAATAAACTGAATTATCGATAGCATTTATACAAAGAATTAAAGCCGGGACAATCAGTGGTATCGCAAGTATATACTGAGCGATCTTATTTGCAAAGCTTAGTGTAATAAGAGATACAAAGAAAATTACTGCTGAAAGCATTGGCAGCAGCAATATAAGCGCAATAGATATTGATATAACTAGCGGTAGCTCAATTCCAAACATTACAATTGCTATTAGCAACAATATAAATGATGTAGCAAAAGCAATCGCACTAAATGTTATAAGCTTCGCTATTACTATCCAATAATGGCTAATGCCACTAAGATAGATAAGCTCAAGCATGCCGTCTTTCTTATCTTTTTGAATTAGCTGATCTGAAAGCATTATAAGACTTATAATGATGCTGCTGAGTGTAATACCAACAACAATATTAAGCCCCATTTTATAAGGACCTATTGCAATTTGGAAAATTGTAAGCAAAAGAGCGGCAAAGTATACCGGCATAGAAAGCTCTGATACGCTCACAGTAAAAACCCTAAAGTAGAATACAAATAGCTGCACAAAGCTGTATTTACTAAGGTTTTTAAGCATTGGACATTCACCTATCTAGCACCTTTAACTAAAATGCAGAATTCAATAAATCTTTAGGCAATCCAGCTGCACTTGAAATTTTTTCCATTTCTTCAGCAGTTTTAGCATCAGCATTTTTCTTGGCATTGTTAAGCGCGGTAACAATTAAATCTTCCAACATCTCTTTTTCGCTAGGATCCAATAAGGAGTTGTCTATATCAATTTTCTTTAGCTCCCCTTTGCATGTGCAAACGGTTTTTACCATGCCGCCACCAGAAACACCTTCGACCAATTCATTTTCTAATCGTTTTTGTAATTCCATAACTTTTTGTTGTAGCATTTGTGCTTGCTTCATAGCCTGTTGAAAGTTTTGCATTTCGCCCTCTTTATATTAATTATTTTGCAATTTGATATCAGCTATCTCAAGCCCTGTAAAGGCTTTTAGCATCTGCTTCACAGATTGATGCTCCTTAACTCCTTCAAGCTGTTGATCCACGGCAGCTTTATACTTTTGTGCTATCGTGCTATCACCATCTTCTGTTGAGCTAAGCACTGTCCAAGTATCTCCAGTTATTCTTTCTAGCGCTTCTTTTAATAAGATATGAAAATTCTTCGGCGCTCCTTCAAGCAAATTTAGTGCGATGCGTCCAGCTTCAATTTTCACCAACTTCACATCTCCTCTTAAATGGTGGCACATTACCATTTCGTCATGCTCAAATAAAAGCTTTTCAACATCTTCTATACTATTAAGCTGCATCTTGTGGCTTTGATTAGAAGACTCAGGTTGGCTAGCTGCATTTTCCTGCTGCTTCTGTGATGCCGCTTGAGAATCATCATTTTTTGATTTCAGCTTTTTGATTAAGTCTTCCGGCGATGGCAAGTTAGACAGATGCATAATCCTTATTAGCAGCATCTCGAGTGCCGGCATAGGGTTAGGAGAGCTGCGAACTTCTTCAAACCCTTTTAGCAACATCATCCAAATTCTATTTATTTTTGATACATCGGCGAGCTTAAGGAAATTCTCCACCCTCCCCCTGTCAAATTCTGGTAGTAACTCCATGCAATTGCGATCCGCCTGAGCTTTGGCTATAGAGTGGGTAATTGTCATTAAGTCATGCGTAATAAGCAGTGGGTCAGCTCCATGGGAATATAAATTGCCAATTTTAGCTAAGCAACTAGCTACTTCATTTTTAAGCAAATTTTCATACAACGCATATAAGTCTTCATTAGAGGAAAGCCCCAACATTTCGCGCACTGAAGCTGCAGTTATATTACCGCCTGTATGAGAAATTGCTTGATCTAAAATCGAAAGGCCATCCCGCACAGAACCATTAGCAGCATTTGCAATCATCTTCAGACAATCCGCATCTGCCTTAAATCCTTCTTTGCCAAGGATTGAATTAAAGTGTTTTATCAGCTCGTCTATGCCTACTCTTTTCAGGTCAAATCTCTGACAACGCGAAAGTATCGTAAGAGGAATTTTCTTTATCTCAGTAGTGGCAAAGACAAATTTCACATGCATAGGAGGCTCTTCTAATGTTTTTAAAAGAGCATTAAATGCACTGTTTGAAAGCATATGAACTTCATCTATAATGTAGATTTTAAAACGCGCAGAGGTTGGGCGATATCTGGCATTTTCTATTATTTCACGAATGTCATTAACACCTGTATGGCTTGCCGCATCTATTTCGATAACATCCTGATGCCTATCTTCGGCAATCGCAACACAGTGATAACACTTACCGCATGGATTAGTTGTTATAGCTCCCTTGCCATCTTCCCCAACACAGTTAAGTGCCCGCGCAATAATACGCGCAGTTGTAGTTTTACCAACACCTCTAATACCTGTAAGCAAAAAAGCATGAGCTATACGATTGCTTTGGGCAGCATTAGTAAAAGTTTTTATTAATGCATCCTGGCCAATCATATCACTGAATGTGGTAGGGCGGTACTTTCTTGCGAGCACTAGGTAGTGATCGTCATTACCTGCATTCAATTCTTCCTGCTCAAATAATAAACTTTCCATATGACACTTGCAACCAACTTATGAAAAGCTATATTACCAACTAAAATTTAGATATCAATTAACATTAATGTTGGCAACTCAAAATACCCATACTGAAGAAGCAATTGAAAGGCTCAGGTTAATAAGAAGCGAAAACGTAGGTCCACAAACCTTCAAGCGGTTACTTAATGTCTTTGGTACTGCAACAAATGCTATTGCTCAATTGCCAACGTTATCAGCACGCGGGGGGCTTAAGCGCAAAATCACCATTTGCTCAAAAGCTGCTGCAGAAGATGAATTAGAGAAAATAAAAAATTTTGGCGCCACTTTATTGTTTTGGGATGCCCCTGAGTACCCAGAAAGCTTAAGGTCAATCGAAGATTATCCACCAGTACTCACCATATTTGGGAGGCGTGAATTGTTACAATCAGAGAAAATTGTTGGCATTGTTGGATCTAGAAATGCATCTGCAAATGGATGCTACATGGCAAGAGACATTACAAAGAAATTAGCGGACCATAATGTGGTTATCACCTCTGGTCTTGCAAGAGGGATTGATGCTTGTGCACATGAAAAAAGCTTGAAATCTGGGACGATAGCAGTAATTGCAAATGGAGTAGATGTAATTTATCCCTCGCAAAATAATGCTTTATATAAAGCAATTGCAGAAGAAGGAGTTATAGTTACTGAATACCCTTTTTCCAGCCAGCCAATTGCTAGAAATTTCCCACAGCGCAACCGCATCATTTCAGGGCTTAGCAAGGCAATAATAGTGATTGAAGCTTCACAAAAATCCGGCTCTCTCATCACAGCTAGCTATGCCAAAAAACAGGACAGGAAAGTTTTTGCAATACCAGGATCTCCACTAGATAGTAAATACTCTGGGTGCAACCTGCTTATTAAAAATGGGGACGCCTCCTTGCTTTTATCTGAACAAGATATAATAGACTATCTAAATAGCGGTGTTAAATTTTTCTTTTCCGATCAGCCTAAACAGATTCCTACAGCTTTTGTTCGCAGTCCTAGCGAAGATGAACTTAATAAATTCCGCCCAATTTTACACAGCGCAATTGGATTTTCTCCCACTTCTATAGAAGAGATTATAGTAGCTACCGAAATCCCATACTACGTGCTGAACATCCTACTTTTAGAATTGGAGATTGCTGGACAAATTGAACGCACTTATGGCAATAAAGTTAATAAGATCTTATAGAACCTCTTTACCTAAGCCATTGTAAATAATATAAATATATATAGTCCTATCGCAACCATGCGCAATAACAATGTTGGGGTTAATTTTAGAGAAATTTAATAGCAGTTTCCAAATCTCTATTGGAAATGAAGGTGCAGTTGTACTTTATACCAAAGATGGGAAGGTGCAAACACGGCTATTCATTAAAGACACCGAACCACACAATGTACAAAAGCTAGCGCATTTGTTAAGCGCTGATATAGATGCCTCTATAAGCTTGTACCTCGACACCATGGATCAATCTTATGTGCAACGCAAGGTTAGGAGCATTAATGCCTTTTTCGCTTATCAAATTGCACAAAGACAATTGCACAATGAAATCCCTAAAAACTATTTAAGAACGCTAGTTTCTTTGGGCAAAAGAAAAGGTGAAGATTGGCTTTATACATTCATAGCGGCAGCGAATGAGCCGCCATTATCAAAATGGTTAGAGTTTTTCAGCCGCTATGAAAATGTTATAGAGGGAATATACTTTTTACCTGTAGAGCTTAACTCTTTTATTAAAGATTTGCGTAAAGATGCCTCGCCTCCATTTGGGTGGGAAATTTTAATAACCAAAAGCAAAGCCAGCGGCTTTAGGCAATCTGTATTTCTTGATGGAGAGATAGTGTTTAGCAGAACAGTAGTTGGTATTCTCGACCCCGATCCACGAATCGCTACAGGTAATTTAGAGCAATCGATTGTTGACTGTGTAAGCTATATAAGAAGACTTAAAATTAGCATAGAAGACCCTATAAAAGTATATTGCATAGTCTCTAAAGAAATTGGGGAATCTATTAGGGAAGAAATATTAAAGGTTAATGCCTTAGAGGTGTTGACGCCCTACTCTGCTGCTAACAAAATAGGCATTATAGATATAGTAGAGCCTAAGGACAAATTCTTCGATCCATTATTCCTTACTCATGCCGCAAGCATTACTTCGCACAAAGGCAGAATGCACGTTGAGCAAACCTTACCTATGTTCAAATGGCTTGTATTTGTGAGCGCGATGAAAAAGGCGTTACAAATAAGTATTCCAATCACTATCTTATTTATAGCAATAAATCTATATATAACGTTAAGCAATGGCTTAGATATAAATGATATGAAAAGTGAAATTGCTATTATCGAAACAAAGATCGCTAACAAAAATACTCAACTAACAGCACTACAAAATAAATTCCCTCCTTCAATGCCTTTAGAGAAAGTCAGCGAGGTAGTTGATCTATATAAGTTCATTACTCCAACTCATGAGGAGCCCGTTGATGCAGCATTAAAAATATCCGAAGTGCTTCCTGCACATGTACGAGTAAAGCATTTTAAATGGTCTTATTTCAATCCGGCCTTGCCAAGGCCGGTTCTTATGAGAATCAATAGGCAAATTGATTTTAATGATGGAAAAAATTTCCATGTGCTTATAACCATAGAAGCTGAGTTCATTAATTCAAAAGCCATACATAAAGATTTTAAAGCCATTCAGACTGCATTATATGATGCCCTACAAGCCAAATTTAACTCTGCCAATGTAACCATAAAGGTTTTAAGCGATAGCACTTTTAACATCATAATAGCATATCCAAAATCAATGGAGAATGCTCAACTAGAAATGGGAGATTTTTAACAAATGGTTTTCTCAGAAACTAGGTTTAGAATTCTACAAAAAAGCTTTTTTCATCTAAGCATAATGCTGATCACGCTTATTGCACTCATTATATCCATAATAATGAATTCCAAAAGCACATCTAATCTAAATTCCACCCATGCTACTGTTTTAAATTTGCAAAAACAAAATAAGGAGTTCAGGGAATTACTAGCAAAATATCAGGCAAATATCAAAAGCTGGGATGAAGGCATTTATAACAAAAAAAGGGATGGACTTAATTTAGAAAGTGCCAGGAAAAAAATCGAGAGCTTGAGAATTAAAAATAATATTTACGACTTATCTGCCAACTTAACTAGCCCAAATGTGCGTAGCGATATTCGTGACCTTAAATTTTCTAAGTTGGTTTATTCCAGGGTGCATATCTCCCTAAGCGCACATTCAGATAAAGACATTTTACATTTTGCTAACGACCTAAGCGAGGAACTTGTGGGCGTCTGGCAACAAATTATCAATATGGAAATGAAGATTATGAGGTCAAATAAAATTAGGGCTGAAATTGAATTTATATGGCAAAATTTAGAAGATGAATAAAAGAACAGCTATTATGGTAATATTCCTGATTGGCATAATCAACCCTGTGCTTGCTACAGAAGATAGAAGCAATGATAATGAATATATTATGCCTTTAGCCCTTGAACAACAGGATGAAGTTGATAACTTTAATTTTGAAGTGTTTGAAAGTGTAGACCGGACTCAGTTTGACTTACCAGATTGCTCCACTTCTATGCCCAATCTACAAACATGCGAACCGCAAGTGTGTAAACTGAAAGCTGCATTTGGAGATATATTTGTAAAAATCAAAGGAATGAAGGAAGATAAGTGCCTTTATGTAGAACGTACTTTAGCGATAGATGGGATAAATTGCCAGTTTGAGAAGAATGATCTTTCGCAATTGAATGACGCCTTTGCACAACGTTTACAAAAATTGTCTGGCCGCAGTATATCAATGAGTGAAGCAACTATATCGAAGTTAAAAACTGTGTTCCAAAACAATTGCATTTCCGTTCCAGATTATAATCTAAGAAAAATAATCCCTATTAATAAATTTGATACAAACGAAATTGACCCAGAATTTGCAAATATATGGCTTAAGAAGAAGGTTAACCAAACTCAGTTCAACCAAGATGACCCATATTATGAAAGCAATAATCATTCTGAGCGTTTGAATAATTATAAGCCAATAATGGTACCAAGAGATTGATATTTGGTATTAGCTATATTAATAGATCTCTTCGAAAACTCGCTTCTGGTAGTAGGGTGCAAGGAGCTCGCGGAGTGGAAGAGAGGATCTGAACACCGAAGCGACGTCGCAAGCTGCAGCAGAAGTAGAGTTTCCGAAGAGATCTAATGTGCTTCAGCCCAATTATTACCAAATGTAACTTCTGCAGTTAAAGGCACGCTTAAACTCGCTGCTGTCTCCATAGTCTGCTTTATTATTTTTGCAGCCTTTTCCACTTCTGCCTCTGGAACATCAAACAAAAGTTCATCATGTATTTGCAGGATCATATACTTGCGCACACTTTCTGGTAACTCCACCATAGCCTTTTTAATTATATCTGCACTACTTGCTTGTAGCGGCGCATTTATGGCAGCACGTTCTGCAAAGCTGCGCACATTAAAATTACGGTCCCCAATACCTTTAATTAAACATTTGCGCCCAAAGATACTTAAAACATAACCATGCTTATGTGCAAATTGGATGGTGTTATCCATATAAGCTTTAATTCCAGGGTACTGCGTGAAATACTGCTCTATATAATTTTTAGCACGATCTTTGGTGATGTCTAACCTATCTGCAAGCCCAAAAGCACTGATCCCATAAATTATGCCAAAGTTAATAGTTTTAGCCTGCCTACGCATGCTTGAATCTACCTTGTCAATCGGCACACCAAACATTTGGCTTGCAGTAATTGCATGAACATCTTGCCCAGCTTTGAATGCATCTTTAAGTGTTTTTATATCCCCATAATGCGCAAGTAGCCTAAGCTCTATTTGCGAATAATCAGCAGAGATAATTTTATTACCTGGCGAGGCGATAAAAGCACTACGAATTTTATTTCCTTCTTCAGTGCGTATTGGAATGTTTTGCAAATTAGGTTCACTAGAAGAAAGTCTGCCAGTCGCAGTTTCCGTAAAGAGAAAATTAGAATGAATGCGCCCAGTAATTTTATTAACTGCTTTTGGTAGGGCATCGGTATAAGTAGAGATTAATTTTGCATAACTACGCCATTCCAGTATTAAATCCGCAATATGATGACCTGCATCCCTTAAAACCTCTAATATATGAGCAGATGTCCCATAAGCCCCAGCTTTAGACTTCTTCCCCCCAGGCAGCTGTAGTTTTTCAAATAAAATCTCTCCCATTTGCTTAGGGGACGCTATATTAAATTCTCCCCCAGCCAGCTCAAAAATCTTTTTTTCAAGCGCAGATAGCTTAAGAGCAAATTCTCCAGATAGAGAAGCTAAATAAGAACTATCTAGCCTAACACCTAAATTTTCCATTTGGGCAATAATTTTAGGCATCATTTTATCAACACGCTCATATAAAGCTATGTTATGCTCTTGTATTAAAGCATGCTTAAGCTTATTATAAATAAGCGATACTGCATGTGAATCATGCTTTCGATATGAGTCACTAAATTCCTCTACCAATACTTCAAGAGAAGTGCTAGATCTACCTGTTTCTAAAGCGTATGCCATAATTGCTATATCAGAAACAGCGTAAAATTCAGGGTTTATTTTAAATAACCACTTAGAATTTATAGTAGCTTTGTTTACTGCACTGCTTAGCAATATTGGTTTTAAAACCTCTATAATCTTAGAAGCTCCGTCTTTTTGGCCGAATAAAGACCCTTGAGTTTCATCAGTTAATTCTAAAACAAAATTATAGTCTAGAAAGCTTATAAAAAATTCACGCCCTTGAAGTAGTAAAGCTAGTTGCCCACACTTGTAAATCTCAGGGAAATATTTCTGTAAAGAAGCAGCTTCAGGAAGCTTTGTGAATAATATATTTTCTGCTTTAGCAGGAAGCGTAGCACTAAGCTTAGCTGATAATGTTTTAAATCCTTGTGCTTTAGTAAACTCCATTAACTTTAGAGCATCGAAATTATCAAGCTTTAGATCATCTAAGCTATATTCTAACGGTGCATCAAAATCCATACCGACTAGCTCATATGATAACATAGCATTTGCCTTATCTTCTAACAACATTTGGCGGCGCTTTTCCTGCTTTATTTCGCAGATGTGAGCATAAATCTCATTTAATGATCCGTATGTATTAATAAGCTCAGCAGCTGTTTTCGGGCCGATGCCGCGTACACCAGGAATATTATCTGAGGCATCGCCAATAAGCGCCAATACATCTCTTATTTTATCTGGCGTTACCCCAAATTTTTCCAAAACGATTTCATTTGTTATAATTTTATCCTTCATCGCATCATACATCAGCACTCCATGTTCTAAGAGCTGCATAAGGTCTTTGTCAGATGAAACCACTACTACTTCATAACCAGCATTCTTAGCATACTTTGCGTAAGAGGCTATTAAATCATCAGCTTCAAAACCAGGTTTTTCAATTGCTTTAATGGCAAAGGCATCTACTACCTCCCTAATTATGGGGAACTGACATATTAACTCATCCGGGGGCGTAGGACGATTAGCTTTATATTCCGGGTAAACAGCATGTCTAAAAGTTTTTTCCCCATTATCCAAAACAACTGCTATATGAGATGATTTATTGTTTTCCAACAGCTTAAGCAACATGTTGGTAAAGCCATAAACAGCTCCTATTGGCGTTCCATCAGATTGCCTAGTTAGCGGCGGCAAAGAATGAAACGCTCTAAAGACAAACCCGTATCCATCAATTAGGATTAATTTATTCATATGATCCTTGACTCACCAGACATGTCCTTAGGTTTTGCAATCCCCATAAGTTCTAATATTGTAGGGGCGACGTCTGCCAATTCCCCATCTTGCAAACCAATTTTACGTGGCCCCACATAAATAAAAGGAACTGGATTTAAGGTATGAGCGGTTAAAGGCTGTTTGGCTATCTCATCATACATGCATTCAGCATTTCCATGGTCGGAGGTTATTAAAAGTTCATAGCGATTTCTTTTACATATATCGACCATTCCTTGCAAGCATACATCTATAGCTTCTATAGACTTAATGGTTGCGCTTAAATCTCCTGTATGGCCTACCATATCTGCGTTTGCGTAATTCACTGTTATCATATCATAATTTCCAGATTCTATAGCATCAGCTAGATAATGGGTAATTTCATATGCTGACATTTGTGGCCTTTTATCGTAAGTTTCAACTCTAGGTGATGGCACTAAAATTCTATCTTCCCCAATATATGGAGTTTCATTACCGCCATTAAAAAAATAAGTAACATGGGCATATTTTTCAGTTTCAGCTAGCCTTAACTGGGACAGCCCCGCATCTGATATAACTTCGCCCAAAGTATTTTTTATTTCCTCATGCGGGAATAAAACATCGCAGCAACTTGCAAGTTTTGTTGAGTATGGACGCATAATTACTTTAGCAGAAAGTTTTGGCATATTACGCTTAAACATTGTAAATTCTTGCTGGCATATTGCGGAAGCTATTTGTCTCATTCTATCTGCGCGATAATTTGTAAAAAATACTGCGTCCCCGCTGGCAAATCCTGAATAATTTTCTGCGCTTGCAGGCACTAAAAATTCATCAGTTATGCCATCTTTATAATTTTCATTCACATAGTCTTGCACGGCTGTATATTTTGCCCCCATACCTCCTACAATAGTTGCGAAAGCAGCTTGGGTACGCTCTGTACGATTATCTCTATCCATTGCATAAAACCTGCCTGATATCGAAGTGATCTCGAATCCGGCACTTTCTATTTGATTTAAAAACTGCAAAACTGATTTTGGGGCAACATCTCTACCATCGGCAATAGCATGAATCACAACATCAACACCCTCTTGGCGCAAAAACTTTGCAATCCTTATTAAATGCTCAACATGTCCGTGTACTGCGCCATCAGAAACAATCCCAATTAAATGGCATCTAGAATGGGCTTTGATTAACTTATTAATACCAGGAGATTTAAATATATCCCCATTTTGTAGTGCATGATTAATTTTTGGAAGGTCTTGAAAAACTCTGCGACCTGCGCCTATAGTTAGATGCCCAACCTCAGAGTTACCAATTTGCCCATTTGGCAAGCCTACAAATTCCCCAGATGCTTGCAAAAGACTATTTGGGTGTTGTTTCAATAAGGAACGATAAAAAGGAATACTTGCAGAGGCAATCGCATTACTGTCTCTGTTTTCAGTGTGTCCCCATCCATCCAATATACACAGTACTATTTTTTTCATATTTCTTATATTACTCATTATAATTATAATGGCACCTTTACGATCACTCTTAAACCTCCAAGATCACTTTTGGCAAGCTTTATTTTTCCGCCTTGACTATAAATAATACTTTTTACGGCAGCAAGGCCCAACCCAAAACCTTTAGAATTTTTATCTAATTTATAAAATGGTTTAAAAACTTTTTTGTAATAATCTTTTGGAATCCCTTTCCCATCATCATCAATAATTAAATACCAATGGTCTTGCTCTAAAGAGAAATCTATTTGCACTTTTTCTTTGCAAAATTTAAGCGCATTATCCACAAGATTGTTAAAAGCTCTATCAAATGCATGAGGTTTAAGGATAACCATGCAAGATTCAACTTTGCTTACAAAATTAATTTTTTGGTTATTGTAAACTCTAATTAAATTCTTGATAGCTACGACAAGATCAAAATTTTTTGTTGATTCATTTCCTTCTTCTTTAGCAAAATTTAGATAGTCATCGATGATATTTTGCATCAGCTGAATTTCCGTATTTATATCCCCACAAACTTCTTTGTTTTCAATAAATTGTGTGGAAAGACCCATCCGAGTAAGCGGAGTGCGTAAGTCGTGTGATATATGTGCTAGCAATTGAGTTCGGTAATAAATTTGTCTTTCTATCCGAGCTTTCATTTTTAAAAATGCCTTACCAGCCGATCTTACTTCTATGGCCCCAGTAGGCTTAAATTTATCAATATCTTGACCTTTGCCAAATTTTTCTGCTGCATCAGCAAGTTGTAAAATTGCTTTTATTTGGTTTCTCATGAATACTACAGAGACCAATATCATAAGTATTGCCGCCCCTACCATCCAAGCAAAAAATACCGTAACTGTAGGGCTATAAACTTTTTTATGTGAACACTGCATTGCGTATACAGTACTAGCATCATGGAAAATTTTTACGATGATATAATTCTTATTTTTGTAATATTCAATGAATACTGGTTTTAAAATTGCCGCAGTTATTTGCGTTGATAAACTCTTTAGATATTCATCGGAAGCCCTTGCATTAAAATATACATCACTTTTAGATTCTGTAATTTCACTTAATTGGAAGCTAAGTAGCCTGGCTGTTTTCGATGCGTTTTTAAAATCCCCACTTTCAATTTGACTATATATAGCTCTTACTTCGCCTACCAAATTGCTTTCAAGTCGCTTTGATATAGAATCCCAATGACGCTCATAAAAGATATAAAGCCCCACAAATTGCAGTATCAAAATCGGTATAATTATTATTAATAGGAATCTAAAAAATAACCCTTTTAACACCTTTAAAAACCCTAGGAGCTTATCAGCATGTTATATCACAAAATTTTTTGATAACAAAGCTTTCTATTATTTCGACTTGAAGGCAAAAAAGGGATAGATTATACTTCTATTGGCAAAAGGTATAGACGACAGGAAATTTGAAAAAGTGGGAGGAGCAGCAATGGAGAGCACCTTAAGCCTATACTAATAGGTGCGGACGCGGAGAAATTAGATGCGACGCTCCAATCTTTCAAATTAACGGAGTATACGATACCAAATCACCATTCATCAATAACTGACATGCTCTCAACCCCTGTAAACGTGCAAAAAATAGCAGCTAACCCTGAACATTCGGTATTTCTTTCTGCATCTGCTGGTACCGGAAAGACTAAAGTATTATGTGATAGATTTATCAACTTGATGTTAAGTGGCAGCAAACCAAGCAAGATTATGTGCATAACCTATACAAACTCAGCAGCCACAGAGATGCTAGATAGAGTGACAACACTTGCACAAAACTATTCGAAATTAAGCGATGAAGAAATAAAAAACCTTTTTGGTAATGCTTCAATTGATAAAGTCCGCAGCCTTTATACGGAAATATTATTTAATAAATACGACTTAAAAATTCAAACTCTCCACTCTTTTTGTCTAGAAATAATCACGCGGTATCAAAAGTCTTATGGCATGAAAAACAGGGCATTAATAGACCACGCGATAAAGCGCAGAGCACTTAAAGAAATTTTTTATGAAATATCCAATAATTTTTTAAATCTATCGGAAGAAATTTCTTCAGCATTTATAGAACTATCTAAACATTGTGCTGCGTACACTATAGAGCAACGCATTACAAATTTGATGTATGAAACATCTGATCTTAAAGAATACTTATCCAAACATGAGGACCTACAAAAGCATATTTTTTTCTTAAATGGAGCGGAGGTTGGTTTTAACTATCAGCTTCAAAAGACTAAAGTTATTGAATATGCTCAGCAGGAGTTGCCACAAATACTAAGAAATTTGAGCGAAGTTGATAGCAAGGCTAATGCAATTTTGGAAGCTATCGAAAATTCAAACTATGAAACATTAGAAAAAAGTTTGCTAACTTTAGATGGGAATCCAAGAAAATTGTTTTATAGCAAAAAAGCCCTTACTGCCGATCCCAGAGCTTTAGATGCAGTGAGTAGTGTACAAAATGTTATAATGGATCTTGAGCAGAAAAATCGCAATTATATGTTTGCAAAATTAAACTTGGCTTTTATTCAACTCACTAAAGAAATGCTGGTAAGATATACCGCATTTAAAATTGAAAAAGGTTACTTAGATTATGATGATATCATATCCGAAGCACTAGATTTATTATGCGCTGATCCTGGAATTTTATATCATTTGGACTATGAAATTGATCATATTTTAGTGGATGAGGCTCAAGATTTAAGTGAGAAACAATGGCTGCTTATTGAGATGTTAAGCAGTGAGTTTTTTGCAGGCGTTGGGGCTAGAGAGCTGAGACGCACTCTATTTATAGTGGGCGATTTTAAGCAGTCTATTTTTAGTTTTCAGGGTGCAGACCCAGAAATTTTTAAATCCAAATTTCATTCTTTTGCTTCCCTTTCTTCTGATACTAGTCTTTGGAAGAATTTGACAATGAACCTTTCTTTTAGGTCAGAGCAATCCATCTTAAATTTAGCTAATAATATTTTCCCCAAGATTTTCTCCGATTACATAGAGCATAAAGCATTTAAAACTGGGCCTGGTCATATAGAAGTTTGGCCACTGGTTGAGCCAACACCCAAGCAAAAGTCAGAAATATGGGATATGCCCTCAAAAGAAATTGATGTGGATAATAACCATTATCAACTAGCTGAATTTATTGCTGCAAAGGTCTTGAGCCTGCTTAAAAGTTCATCTGCAAAACCAGATGATATAATGATTTTGGTGCGTAAGCGTTCACAAATGGTAGATATTTTAGCCGCGAAATTAAGGAATTATGGGTTTAAAGTAAATACACCAAAATATGGAAGATTTAAAGATGACCTGATAATCATGGATATTATTTCAGCGCTTGAATTCACACTTAATCCGGATGATGACCTTAACTTAGCTGGGCTATTAAAATCACCGTTTTTTGGCATTACTGAGGAAAAGCTTTTTGAGCTCGCGTTCAATAGAAAAGGTACTTTGCTGGAATCAATAAAGCAAAAAGATCCAAGTCTGGGAACGAAGCTTGAAGATATAAGCACTTTATTCAAACAGCTTCCTATTTTAGCCGCGCTAATATCTTTACTTTCTGATACAACCACATTTGTAAAAAGATTTGGGGAGCTAGCAAAAGATACTATAGACAGCTTTTTGGAAGCAGCTCATGCGTTTTATAAAATCCAAAATGGCGCAGGCGTTAAAAGTTTTCTCGATTATTTGGAGTTTTATCAAAGCCCGTCTACAACCCATAAAGCAGATTCTGAATCGATAAGAATTATGACAGTGCATGGCGCTAAGGGTCTTCAAGCCCCAATTGTTATTTTAGCAGATGCCGCATCTTCTGAAGCAAATAGTTCTGATGATGTATTCTTCCATGGAGGAGAACTATATTTTGCCGTGGGGGCACACCAAAAATCTGCTCATTACGAATCGGTTCTGGCAAATATAAAGCAGCAAAATGCCGAAGAAAGCAAACGTTTGCTTTATGTAGCAGTGACAAGGGCAGAAAGAGAACTATACGTTACCGGCATAAAAGGCAGAAGCCACAGTTGGTATGATACCATTTCAATGGGATATACTTACTCCTAAATTAAGAGTTGGCAAAAAGGTATAGACGACAGGAAATTTGAAAAAGTGATAGGAGCAGCAATTTGAGCACCGTAAGCCTATATTAATAGGTGCGGATGCGGAGAGATTAGCTGCGACGCCCTAATTTTTCAAATTAACGGAGTATATAGCACTGTCTAATCCCGCATTGCAAATTTAAAGCAGATGAGCTATATTTCTACAGCGAATTGAATTAGTTAGTTTAGATATAATGTCTCTTAACGGAAGGTTAGAAAAAATTATTGCTCGTCATACCGCTTTAGGCGATAAAATGATGGATCCATCATCTATGAGCCAACAGGAATATGCAGCAATTGCCAAGGAAAGGGCAGATCTAGAAGAAGTGGTTACCCTAGGACAGCAATATGTAAAGCAGCTTAGCGACTTGCAGGATTCTGAAGAACTTGCTAAGGATGCATCTTTAGATGCCGAGCTCAAAGAAATAGTTACCGAAGATATAAAAACACTTAAAACCAGCATTGAAGAGCTGGAGCATAAAATAAAAGTTGAATTGTTGCCGAAAGACGCGGCAGATCACAAAAACGCAATTTTGGAAATTCGCGCGGGTACCGGCGGAGAAGAAGCTGCACTTTTTGCCGCTGAGCTCTTTCGTATGTATAATAAATTTGCCGACCGTAAAGGGTGGAAATTTGAAGTGGTTGCAATTGCGCAAACTGGTTTAGACGGCTGCAAAGAAGCTCAAGCTATTATATCCGGCAAAGATGTATTTGCGAATCTCAAGTTTGAGTCTGGCGTACATAGGGTACAGCGCGTGCCAGAAACAGAAACTAGTGGTCGCATTCATACTTCTGCTGCAACAGTTGCCGTTTTACCAGAAGCGGAAGAAGTTGACATTCAATTGAATGAAAGTGACTTAAGAATAGATGTATACCGCGCTAGTGGCGCAGGTGGCCAGCACGTAAACACCACAGATAGTGCTGTGCGCATTACCCATATTCCTACAGGTGTTTGTGTAAGCATGCAGGATGAAAAATCTCAACATAAAAATAAAGCTAAAGCCATGAAAATCTTACTTTCTAGGCTTTATGATAACGAACGCCAGATGAGAGATTCCGAAAGATCTGCGATGCGCAAAGGGCAAGTTGGTAGCGGCGATAGATCTGAACGCATTCGCACATACAATTACCATGAGGGCAGAGTTACAGATCATCGCATCCCACTTACTCTTTACAAATTACCCAAGGTAATTGGTGAAGGTGAGTTAGATGAGTTTATAGATGCCTTAGTTGCCAAAGACCAAGCAGAAAGGCTGGCTAACCAGGGGTAACTAACGTGATCCATGGATAAAATGGCATGATTATTGCATGTATACTTCTCATAAATTAAGAGTTGGCAAAAAGGTATAGACGACAGGAAATTTGAAAAAGTGGTAGGAGCAGCAATTTGAGCACCGTAAGCCTATATTAATAGGTGCGGATGCGGAGAGATTAGCTGCGACGCCCCAATTTTTCAAATTAACGGAGTATAGATAGTGTTAATCTGGTGCAGTTATGAAAAAAATAGATTTTGGTGGCACAGCTGGGCAAACGCGTAGATCGGGGATTAATTCTGGCGTAGACACAGAAGCTTTGATAAAAGCGGAACTGGAAAAGCGCGAAAAACCAGTACAGCTAGATCGTGATAAAGTTACTTTCAACAATGAAAAAATTCAGGCTCTTACACAATTGGAATCTATGTTGGGTTCGTTTCAGGATATTCTAGCACCGCTTAAAGGAGCACAGAATTTCCTAGATACTCCAAGCGCTCTGAAATCAAAACTTGTAAGCTTAAGCTCTACAACTACAGAAGATCCAGATAAATTTATTGCGATTTCAGCAGCAAGCAACGCAACACTTGGCGGATTTACTATCCAGATCAACCAGGTGGCGTTAAACAAAATCATATCTACTATAAGTTTTTCAAGCCTCACCTCTTCTGCAACTAATGTAGTGGGCGACCCTGTTGACCCCAATCTATTTTCCCCAGGCACATTTCAAATAAACGGTCAGAATGTAACTGTAAATCAAGGGGATTCGTTAAGCACAATTATGAGCAATATTAACTCAGTCAGCGCGACTTCACAAGTTACAGCTCAAATTATATCCCCTATTAGTGGCACCTATAAATTGCTATTACAATCCACCGCGACTGGCTTGGCAAATGACATAGTAATAACTGATGCATCAAATGTATTGAATAGTGTAATAAGTGGTGGAACAGTTTTGCAACCAGCACAAGATGCCATTTTCACTTATGATAACATTACGGTACAGCGCTCCACAAACACAATTGGAGATTTTATAGATGGCGTAACATTTACTTTATTGAAGCCAACTACAATCACAATATACACGCCGGCACCCACTCAGCAATATTTCCAAATTAATGCCCTGATAGAGAACGATATTCAAACCGCAGCTAATGCTATCCAAAATTTTGTGGATAGCTACAATTCATTAAATAAATTTATTACTCAGCAACAAGCGACCGATGCAGAGGGTAAATACTATGACACAGCAAAAATAAAGAATGATTATTATGTTAGTAACTTGGCAACAAATATTTCATTAATTGCTTGCCAAGTAGCGTATTTAGCAGAGGTATCAGGGAATTTTGGTATTACTTCAATTGATGAAGTGCCGGCTAATCCCAATACAAAGGAACCTAAATACAATAACCTACTTGCTCTTTCTAGACCTGTTTTAGAGAATGCTTTGAGTACCAATTTTAGTACAATTTGCTCTTATTTTGAATACAATTTAAGTGGGGCACCCAGCACATTTACAATGTATAAGCATGGTGATGGAATATTAAATGGAGCGCTTTCAATTACGATAGATATCACCCAACCCTCATCTCAAATAGTTAATGCTACTTTTAATAGCTCCAGTATTAATATGCAGTTTATTCCTACAAATGCAGGTGATTTAACCCAAGGTGGGTTTATAATAGGTGCCGCAGGATCATTCATGGATGGCTATGAATTTGGCTACACAGGTTTAGGCAATGAAACTATTAACCTAACAATAACGCGAGGTGTTGCAGATAGGCTTTATTCCTTAGTTAGTAGTGCCATTGGTTCAGATTCATACACAGGGACCTCAGCTTTGCAGACTTCTATTTCTTCTTTGGCTAGTGACAACTATTATAAAACCGAGTCCATTAAACGACAAGAAAGGGAATTAGAATCTTATAAGAATCAGCTAGTGCAAAAATATGCTAAAATGGAGGCGCAACTAGCAAAAGCTAATGCAACTATAGCCGCTATTGAAGCGCAACAAAGAGCAGTGAGTAAATAATGAAACACATATCTCAGGATCTTTCTTCATTTATAACTTTAAAACAGGTAGCTCAGGAGACTGAAAACGCACCAAAAAGATATGCTAATACCACTTATATTTCTGAGGAAGAAGGCATAAAGATATATATGAGAGCTGCCGATAAGATAAAATCTAACATTCAAAGCATTATAGAGTTAGAGCGGAAAATAGCTTATATTAAAAGGATGCAAGGGTCTTCAAATGAGTCTACAGAATTAAGGCAGTCTATAACTGAACTCTATATAAAAACCAAAGCTATTATTGAAGAATTTATAAGGGGCTTTTCGGTTAGCCATGATGCAGAATCTCAGGCTATCATGTCATTGTTGCACCGGCTGTTTTTTAACATGCTAGAATTTTTAAACTTAGCCTATACTACTAGCAAGATTGAGTATTTCGATAGAGCAATAGCAAGGCTTGAGCAGGCGGAATCCTTATTTTCTCAGATGCTATTGCTTGAGAAAAAAGAGTAGACGATTTTTGATTATGGTGATATCTTGCTCGAGGAATATATTTGCGAGCTTATGTTTATGAATTTTATTACAAAATGTATCTCTGCTGTTGCGATTGTTACTCTTTTATCAGGGTGCCAAACTAATGAAGCAGGTGAGATAAGTAAATCTCAGCTATTAGGTGTAACTGGTGCTATTGCTGGTGGAGTTATAGGCTCTAATGTTGGCAAGGGATCTGGAAATACAGCTGCAATTATTGGTGGAACACTTTTAGGCGCAGCATTTGGTAGTGAAATTGGTAAATCTTTAGATAAAAACGATGTGATGTACCATAATCGCACTCAAACCCAAGCACTCGAGTATAATAGAGTTGGTACCACATCCTCCTGGAAAAACCCTGATAGCGGCGCATCTGGAAGTATAACCCCAACAAAAACTTATGATAGTGGTGGCAGGTATTGCAGGGAGTATACACAAAACATACAAGTTGGTGGAAAAACACAATCTGGTCACGGCACCGCATGCCGTAATCCAGACGGCACATGGGAAATAGTGAAATAACCTCAACTAATTCAACTCAAATTACTACAAGATCCCACATCTCGTGTGAGATGAAAAAGAAATGAGTTGTGAAGAATTGCCACGTCGCCACTAGGCCCCATAACTGTTGAAAGTGAAAAAGCAAGAAAAATGTATTCTAAGAACCGATAAGAAGGTGGAGAAATGAATACATTATAAGAGATAATGAGGGTAATATCAGAGAGTAAGCTAAAAGAATTAGCAGATCTATATAAAGTAAATAAGTATAATAACCTTAGCTCGATATAAGTGGCTAGTAAACTATTGATAGCAAACAATTTGTTTAATATTTGATCTTCAAATAAATTGCCTTTTAAATAATTTTCAATAATTCTCTTCCCACTGACGAAGTCAGCAAAAGCTCTGACTCAAAAAATTTGTGTATAGCTAAAGCGTCATAAAAAGAGCATGGAGCATAATAAAAGTTTATGGGCAGATGCTGTGGCATAGGCATTATAAAAAGCAAAACATAAAAACAAGGACTGGCGCTACAGGGGCAAGCACTTTTAGCGCTGCGCCAGTCCTGCAAGATCTCCTATAGAGATCTTGCGAAGCTTTAATAAACAGCGGGGTCGCTGTTTGCATTATTGCTTTTTATTAAAATGCCATACCATTTCTATAACGCTTTAGTCATATAGTAGGCGCTATGCGCCTGCATATACAAATTTTTTGCCCCCATGGCCAGAGCTTTTCTGCCTAAGGATTATTGAAGCGACTGCAATAATATCACTACTGGGAGACAATTTATTTTATAATAGAAGCAGTAAGTTCATGCCTTCTTTGACGCTTTAGCTATAATTCCTTACGTCGAGCTGAGGTTATTTTAACACTTTCAACACTTATGCACGAGGCCCCTTGCGATGACTTCTCTTATATTTCAGCCAATTATAATGCACATTATGCTTGAGCTTTAGCAGACTCTACCAAAATTACGCAGCGCCCTGATGTTACATCAGCAAATCCACCAGCTATCTCAAATTTTAAAACATTTCCAGTTTCAGCAACTTCAGCAATAACGGTACCAGGTGCTAGCAATGATACAAAATTCATGTGCCCTGCAAGCACTCCAAATCTACCATCTACCCCAGGCAAGTTAATCTCTTTACAGTCTGCTTCAAAGACTACTGCCTCAGGTGTAATGATTTGAAATGAAAATGCGCTCATCTTAAGTTACTTATTAGTTGAGAGTTTTTCAGCTTTTCCAATTGCTTCGTCAATCGAGCCAACCATGTAGAAAGCCGCTTCTGGAAGATGATCATACTCACCATTAACTAATCCTTTAAAGCCTCTAATAGTTTCGTTAAGCGGCACTAATTTACCTGGAGATCCTGTAAACACTTCCGCCACATGGAAAGGCTGAGACAAGAATCTCTGGATCTTACGAGCACGGTCAACAATAAGCTTGTCTTCTTCAGATAATTCATCCATACCAAGAATAGCAATTATGTCTTGTAAAGATTTATATGTTTGCAAAATCCTTTGAACTTCCCTAGCTACCTCATAGTGCTCTTTTCCAATGATATCAGGTGAAAGCATTTGTGAAGAACTATCAAGAGGGTCAACCGCTGGATAAATACCAATTTCAGCAATCTGTCTTGAAAGCACTGTTGTTGCATCCAAATGCGCAAAAGATGCTGCAGGCGCTGGATCAGTAAGATCATCCGCTGGTACATATATCGCTTGAACAGAGGTAATAGAACCTTTCTTAGTAGAAGTAATCCTCTCCTGTAGCATCCCCATTTCAGTTGCAAGGGTTGGTTGATAACCTACTGCTGAAGGTATACGTCCTAAAAGCGCAGAAACTTCAGAACCAGCTTGGGTAAAACGGAAAATGTTATCCACGAAAAATAGTACGTCTTGCCCTTCTTCATCTCTGAAATATTCAGCTTGTGTAAGGCCAGAAAGAGCAACACGTGCACGTGCCCCTGGTGGCTCGTTCATTTGGCCATAAACTAGCGCAACTTTAGAACGCTCTGGATGAGCTAAATCTATTACTTTAGAATCAATCATCTCATGGTAAAGGTCATTACCTTCACGTGTACGCTCACCAACACCGGCAAAAACTGAAAATCCACCATGAGCTTTAGCAATATTATTAATAAGCTCCATAATTAAAACAGTTTTACCAACACCAGCTCCGCCAAAAAGCCCAATCTTACCGCCCTTAGCATAAGGAGCTAATAAGTCAATTACCTTAATACCAGTAACCAAAATTTCAGAAGTTGTTGCTTGTTCTTCAAGAGCTGGAGCTTCGCGGTGAATAGAAGAAATTTTTTCTGCGTTAATTGCGCCACGGTCGTCAATAGGTTGACCTATCACGTTCATGATCCTACCTAAAACTTCTCTACCAACAGGCACAGAAATAGGTTTACCAGTATCTTTAACTTCAACCCCGCGGACAATACCATCTGTTGTGTCCATTGCTATTGCGCGCACAACATTTTCGCCTAAATGCTGAGCAACTTCTAAAATTAATTTTCTGCCTTCATATTCACATTCAAGGGCATTTAAGATTTGAGGCATATGGCCATCAAACTGAACGTCAACAACAGCACCTATAATCTGTGTAATTTTACCTATGGACATTAATAAACCCATTTATTTTTTATGTGTTTTAATACCTTGAAATATACTTCTAGTAAAGCTTTTTGTGGGGCAGCTTACAAATTAATTATATCTTTGGAAGCAGCATATGCGGCTTTAAGCTTTTCAAAATCTTCATCTGCATGGTAAGATGACCTAGTAAGGGGCGACGAAGAAACCATGAGGAAGCCCTTAACTTTAGCCATGCGAGCGTAAAATTCAAATTCTTCTGGAGTTACAAATCTCGCCACTTCTGCGTGCTTAGGGGTTGGCTGTAAATATTGCCCTATAGTTATAAAATCCACCTTAGCCGCCCGTAGATCATCCATAACTTGCAGAACCTCTTCTTTAGTTTCGCCCAAGCCCACCATTATACCAGATTTAGTAAAGATGCTTGGATCTAAGTCTTTCACTTTATTTAACAAATTTAGAGAATGAAAATATCTAGCCCCAGGTCTTATATGTGCATATAAAGAAGGCACCGTCTCAATGTTGTGATTATAAACATCAGGTCGCGCTTTCACTACTATCTCCAGCGCACCTTCTTTGCCTCTAAAATCAGGAGTTAACACTTCTATTGTGGTATTTGGCGATGTCTCACGTAATCTAGTTATGCACTCAGCAAAATGATTTGCTCCACCGTCTGGTAAATCATCTCTATCCACAGATGTTATAACCATATGTTTAAGACCCAGTTTAGAAGAAGCTTTTGCAAGATTCTCTGGTTCATGGGGGTCTAATTTATCAGGAACGCCAGTTGCGATATTGCAAAAAGCGCAAGCTCTTGTGCAAACACTCCCAAGTATTATTACAGTTGCATGCTTTTTACTCCAGCATTCGCCAATATTTGGGCATGCCGCTTCCTCACACACAGTATTAAGTTTATGCAATCTTATGAGATCATAAGTGCTTTTATATTCCGCTGAAGTTGGCGCTTTAACTTTTAACCATTCAGGTTTTTTAAAATGAGCTTTTTCAGAATTTTTCATGTGAGCCTCAAAATGGAGGAAGGAAAGGGATTCGAACCCTCGATACCCTGTGAGGTAAACACGCTTTCCAGGCGTGCGCCTTAAACCGCTCGGCCATCCTTCCTTAGGTAGTGTGACACAATAACCTATTTAGAGCCCATTTTCAATGTTAAGTTTCGCATTTGGATCCCAGCTCTCTAAAATGTCTGCAAGAATTAGTGCATGAATTCTTTTTAATGATATGCCGGTATCAATCCTTTCTTTATATGATTTCTCTACCAATTCTGAAAGCGCTGGGGAAGCACCCGTTCCTTGAGCAACTATACGCCCAATTGCATCTGGAATTAGATTAGCAGCTGATTCTAACCAATTAAAATTTTTACACACCAACCTAATATCCCCTAAAAAGCACAGTAACTCTTTTACTTTGTGAGGCAGAGCGCATTTATATGCCCCAAGGTTATTATTTGCATCAGAAAAGAACCGGGTATTTAAGCACTTTGAATCCTCTTTATTCAAAATAAATTTAGGATGTCTTAAAAATAAGCAGGCTATCTCAACACTTCTTACATTCCATAAGGCTGTATGGCCATTGACATCTGTTACATTAGGATCAAGATCTGGATAGGTAAATAGCAGGTTGAGAACATCTAGATTATTAATAGAATTAGCGAAATGCAGGTAGCTATATCCATTAAACATCTTATCTCTCCAATTAACACAAGCTCCATTATTAAAAAGCTCTTTAATTTTATCCAATTCCCTACACGTAATTAAATTGTTGATTTGCTCTTCTTTGGTTGGAGGGATGCTGGTTATATCCAGATAATTACGTCTTCGCTTTGCCAAAGTGGGGGTCCCACTTATTTTACGCTTAACACCTTTTTTAAATTCTTTCATAGCGCCATTTTAATTGAATAAAAGCGGCGACACATGTAATACAAGCTTCAACATATTACAATAATTTTTTTAAAAAATACTAAATATATTTAAAAAGCTTATCAAAAAGTAAAGCGGAATCCCACTGTTACTAATTGAGTAGCAGGTAATTTAGTTGAAGTCGTTATCCCTGAAGATGGTAAAGATGCTTCAATGTTTTTCTTACCAATTTGTTTTACTAAACGATACCCTAGCTCTGCATCCACGGAGGAACTCATATGATATGCAAGACCAACCCCCGCCTGATACGCAGCTTTACTTAAAGATTTTTTAAGTTTAGCAGAACTAGCGCCCAGGATCATTCTATCTTCTAATTCTGTTCTCATGAATCCAAAACCACCCATTATGAATGGGTTTATATTAGTTCCAGTTAGTAAGTCATAATAAGCATTTGCAAATATGCCGTACTGATTCATGATATTTTTGTCGGATACAGCATTAGGCGAAGTAATATTTTTTTTCCCAGAAAGCTTTTGTGCATATACAGGATTAATCGAAAGTCTAAGTTCATCTAGCAAATAGTAGCCAAAGCCAGCATCGAAAACAAACCCACGGTCCATAGGCTTGAAAGATTGAGGAGAAGTTGCGTTTATGGAAGCTGTTACTTTAGGGCTATTGATCCCATAACCAGCATTAATATTGGTGTATGTTTTTCCTTCTCGTGGGAAAGCAAATGCATTAGCAGCCACTACGCTTATGATGATAGCCGTAGCTAAACTAAGGAAATTTTTCATAATCTGTAATTATTTTCATTAACCTATATATACCAAACCAGAATTTTTATATTTATGCAACTAAATTTCTAAAGCCACTCAAAGTCGAATGCTAAATCTCAAAATAAATTGAGATAGTAAAGCCAGATTTTTGCAAAGTGCGACGGGAAAAAGCAGTTGAATATTTTATATATTCATCAATTTTTTACCAAGCAAATTTGCTAAAATATGCGCTTTAATGCTCTATTTATTTTGAGATTTAGCATAATAGTGCGCTGCACAACAATATTATATTTACTCTAACTGTTTTTTAATATTTATTTTTTGTTTTATTATTTTGCTAATTAATTGATATGTATATTTTTAAAAACAATAATATTAAGATTGTATCCGCAGCAATGGTAGGGCACATTTTGGAATTCTTTGATTTTACAATTTATGCAGTTTTTGCAGCTGAAATAGGTGCAGCATTTTTCCCCAGTGATTCAAGCTTTGCTCAATTGCTCTCTAGTTTGGCTGTATTGGCAATAGGTTTTTTTGCGAGACCTGTAGGTGGACTTTTGTTTGGGCACATTGGCGATAAATTTGGCCGCAGAATGGCGCTTACCATATCCGTTTTAGGCATGGCGGCAGCAACTTTTGCAATGGCTCTTCTACCTACATATGCAGACATAGGGATTTTAGCACCATTATTTTTAGTTATTTTTAGGCTTATTCAAGGCTTGTGCATAGGCGGGGAAGGAGCCGGTGCCTCGATTTTTGTTCTTGAGCATTTAAGTAAACTCAAGCCTGGCTTGATTGGCGGAATAGTAAACTCAGCGCTTACTATAGGCATTCTGCTTGCAATTTGCACTGGGTTAATTCTTAACAATTTTATGCCTGGGGAATTAAATTTGTGGCGCTATGCTTTTGCAATTGGGGGCGCTATGGGATTAATTGGCTTATATACAAGGCTTTGCGTAGAGGAAACTCCGGTATTTTTAGACTTACAAGCTAAGGGAAATATCTTAGAACTACCCATTAAAGAGGTTATGTCAAAAAATTTCAAGAGCGTCATTCTTACCGTAATGGTAGGCGGCCTTACTGGGTGCTCGGCATATATGGTGATGACATTTGTCGATATCTTCTATAAATCTGCGCTCAATTGGTCACCTCAAGAGTCGTTAAAACTTGCTGTATATGGCAACATATTATTGATATTCTTTCTGCCTATAATGGGCATGGTATCTGATAAAGTAGGATATTCCCGCACATTAGCTTTTGGCGCCTTACTTTCGATTGTGGCATCAGTGCCTATATTCATGATGATGTCCGACCCCAATATTGACCTTAACTACTGTGCGGTCACCATTCTCAGTGCAATTTCCTCAATTATTTATGCACCACTTTATCCATTTATGCTTAAGTTGTTTACTCCAGAACAAAGATATTCAGGTATCGCTTGCAGCCTTAATATGGGTATTGCAATTTTTGGAGGGACCTCTTCCATGGCGTGTTTAAGTCTAATAGAAATTACTGGATTGCTTTATGCTCCCGCTTTTTATTGGAGCTTTGTAAGCGCGCTGTTTTTGGTAACCTTACTTGCACTTAAACCAAGGTCACTCATGTTACGTGGTGGCTCAGTAAGCAATAACACACAAGAGCGTGTTGCATAGGTCCTGACATTGCCTAATGTCTCTACAGAAAAATTTTAGGAGGCGATATGCGTAGTCCGAAAATAAATATAATCTTCCTGGTGGAGGTATTGTAAAGGATTGTAAAGAGCTTTATGGAAGAGATATAGGGACTCATACTTTACCGCCGAAACCCGAAAAACAGGAGCAGAGTAGGATATCTGGATGGAAACTGTGGTAGTAAATTTTGCTATTCGCAATAGTTAAAAAGGCTCTTAATTCCATAATATGAAATTGTAAGCTAAAAATTTACGTGGTAATTTCTGTGAATCATTAAGTATATGCATATGAACTTTAAAATAATACTATCAACTATTATAATTGCATTTACTTGTTGCTTCCATGCGAGTGCTGGCAAGGGTAAGGTTAAGTATCCCCCATACCCAGACGTCTGGGGGTATGACATTTTGGATGATGTTGACATTTCTAGCGTTGCGCCTTTACATATTGAAAAAGGATCAGATGGCGATTATACAATATTTTACCGCAACAAAGATGGTGTAAGCTTCAATGTTATAAATGTTTTCAAGGGAGGAAAAAGGAGTTTTTCTAGCGGTGATGAGCTAGATAAATATTTGGACTCAAGGGGTAAAAGAATGTTTTCTGGAGGATCTAGGTTTGCATCCTTGAGCGATGGTAAGTTAATAACTACTGACACCAAGCTGCCTGGGAGTTCTACATATTATTTCTATACACGTAGGACTTCTGAGAGCTTTGATGAGAAAGATGATGAATATGAGCTTTCGCCGATAGGCATTGCAACTCGTTGCAAAGATGGGAAAGAGTGCATAAATGAAGTATACCCCCTAGCTTTATCATTCATTCGGTTAGAAGATGATACCTTCTTTGCATTTGACTCGCATTACTATCTTTTCATAAGATTCGACCGTGATTTTAAAACTAAGTTCAAACCCCAGCATACGGTTAAATTAGATGGTGGGCGTGGACTGAAAAGCAACTTCTACGTTTTACCGTATTCGAAAATTAAATATTTTCTTGAACATGTAGCAGTGTGGTACACAGGCGAGTATAATGACGAAGTTAATCGCCGCATCAACAGCCAATTTCTTGATTGGCTTTATGAGGAAGAACAAAAAGGAGCACTTTAGTAAATAGCGAAACTTTTGGCGAATGTTTTAATTTGCTCTGACGCTCAAAGTGTTGTATCATTTTGCATGTTGACGAATTTCTTTCGTATAAGATTTGTTGTATTGTAAGCAAACAACAACACACTTTAAAAGATTGACTATCCCCAACTTTTTGCATTAAATAGACACGAGATCAAAAAAGCAAAAAGCCACAGCAGGTGGATAGTAACGGCGGATAAATCGCCCTTAGTTTAGCTAAGTATTTGTTAATGATAGAATTTAAATAAGGAATGAACATGTTAAGAAAGATGTTAATTGATGCTGCGCATGCAGATGAAATAAGAGTAGCTACAGTAAAAGATGGTGTTTTAGACGAACTTGATTACCAAAGCAGCAAGAAAAAATCGACAAAAGGAAATATACATTTAGCTAAAATTACAAGAGTTGAGCCATCTCTACAGGCTGCATTTGTAGAATATGGTTCAAATAAACATGGGTTTTTGCCGTTTTCAGAAATTCACCCGGACTATTATCAAATCCCAGTTTCTGATCGCGAAAAGCTTTTAGAGGAAATCAGAGAAGCTAGAAATATTGATATTGAATCCAAATCTAACGCCGAACAATCTTTGAATCAAGATTCTGAAAATAATGCAGATGCGGAAGTTACTTCCTTAAATACTCCATCAACAGAATTTTCTGAAGATGAGCACAGCGGCAATGTTGAATTTTATAAAAGATATAAAATTCAAGAAGTTATAAAAAAGGATCAGGTAGTATTGGTTCAAATAGAAAAAGAAGAGCGTGGCAACAAAGGGGCGGCTCTTACTACTTATATATCTATGGCTGGTCGTTACTGTGTATTGATGCCAAATTCCACAAAGCATGGTGGTATATCAAGAAAAATATTTGATTCTCAAGACCGTGAAAGATTAAAAGCAATCGCAAAAGAAATGACACTTTCTTTAAGTAGTGGTGGTGCAGTAATAATTAGGACTGCGGGCGCTCATAAAACCAAGGTTGAAATTAAGCGTGACTGTGCATACTTACAAAAGCTTTGGGATAATATTCGCGATCATACTATTAAGTCACATGCACCAACGTTTATTCATGAAGAAGGCGGAGTTATTAAAAAAGCCATCCGTGATTTATACGATACAGATATAGAAGAAATTCTCATCCAAGGTGATGATGCATTTAAAGAAGCAAAAGAGTTTATGCAACTTTTGTTACCAAAACATGTAGGCAAGGTACGCAAACACAATGGCAAAGCACCAATATTTTCGAAATTTGGTATCGAAAAACAAGTTGCTGAGTTGTATGGGCATCAAGTTGCCTTGAAGTCGGGAGCTTATTTAGTTATTAATCAAACCGAAGCTTTGGTTTCTATTGACGTAAACTCCGGTAGATCTACTTCTGAACGCAATGTTGAAAATACCGCTTACAGAACAAATTTAGAAGCAGCAAAAGAAATCGCCCGCCAGTTGCGCTTGCGCGATCTTTCTGGCTTGATAGTTATTGACTTCATAGATATGGAAGAAGGTAGACACAAACGGGCAGTGGAAAAGCAGCTTAAGGAAGCTTTAGCAAGTGATAAAGCTAAAATCCAAGTAAGTTCGATCAGCCACTTTGGCTTATTGGAAATGTCTCGTCAACGCATTAAGCAAAGCTTCATGGAGAGTAATACCGAAGTTTGTGGCCATTGCCAAGGACGTGGCAGGATCAGGCAAGTTGAAGCTTCGTCTCTTGCGATACTAAGAGCAATCGAAAACGAAATTTCGGCAGAAGTATCAGAAATTACAATATCTGCTTCTAGCGCTTTAATCTCTTATCTCTTTAATAATAGAAGAACTGAGCTTTTGAAAATCGATGAGGCATTTAAAGGGAAGATTTTATATGCAATTGATGAAAGCGCCGGAGGGGATGGATTCTTCATTGATAAAAAACGCCTCAGCAAAGATGTAATGGCAAAAGAAGCTCTTTCTAAAATAGATGATGCTGCAATTGAGCAGGTAACTCAAGAATCAGACGCGGAAGAACCAGAAGAAGAAATTATTGAAAGACCTAGACACAAAGACCGCAATCGCGATTTCAAAAATCGTAATAGGCGTGACAACAAATTTAAAATTAAGCGCTCTCATCACGAGTCTCCCGCAAATGCCGAAAATGCTGAGATTTTTGAAGAAGAAGTAATGGCGATTACCCCGATTATTGACAATAGCTCTGAGGGAGGACGCCCGTCTCGCAAAAAGTGGAAAAAGCCATATCCAGCAGACCGCAAAAAATCTAACAGGAATAAAGACGTTGCTCCTCATATGGAAGTAGCTGATGAAACCGAGTTGCGTGCAGAAAATGAGTTTGAAATTCAAATGGCTGAACGCAGAAAGGCTAATCAATCTTTACTGAAAGAAATTTGGAAAAAAATAGTGGATTGATCTATTGGTAGATCATAATGCAAACTTACAACAAATATACTTATCGTAAATTAAGAGTTGGCAGTAGAAAGACATAACGGGAACGGGGGAAGAATTGAGCGAATTTAGGTATAAACCCACTAGCAAATATGATAGTAGCTTTTATCTTATCTCAAGAATATTTTCTGAGCATATAAGTTCTAAGGCTTCCCCTATCATATTTGCAATTTTATGCATGCTGGTAGTCTCGGTTACTACTGCTGTTAATGCTTGGCTTATGCAACCGGTATTAGATGACATTTTCTTAAAGCAAAACCATAAAATGCTATACCTAATACCTATTGCAGTCATTATTAATGCCTTAATTAAATGCGCTGCTACTTTTTATCAAACCACCACATTAAAGGTAATCGGGCAAAAGATACTTACAGAGATTCAGCTACGGCTCTATTCTCATTTAATTTATTCAGATATGAAATTTTTGACTGAATATCCTTCTGGAAACCTTATATCCAGGTTTACTAACGATATAAGCGCCATGCGAAAAACTGTAACCGATACTATAAGTGGTTTGATAGTTGATCTTTTTACCATTATAGGGCTAGTGGGCGTTATGATATATCAAAGCCTCAGCCTCACATTGATTGCGCTTATAGTATTTCCACTTGCAATTTATCCACTTAGGCAGCTTGGCAGGCGGATGAGAAAGGTTGCAAGGAACATGCAAGAAGAGCTATCTGGTTTTACGGTGCGCCTTGATGAAACCTTTCAAAATACTAAGGTAATAAAATCTTACTCGCGTGAAGAATACGAAATTTCTAGGGCAGAAAGAATCATAGATCGCTTTTTAGAAATTTATAAAAAAGCTGCAATAATAGAATCCGCTTCATCTCCTATTATGGAGACTTTAGGTGCAGTGGCAGTCGCATTAATAATTGTTTATGGTGGGTCACAAGTTATATCAGGAACTACAAGCCCTGGAGCTTTTTTCTCATTTATTGCTTCAATGCTGATGATGTATAAACCACTTAAATCTTTATCGAACCTTAACACCTCTTTACAAGAAGGGTTAGCTGCATCTAAAAGATTATTTGTGATGTTAGATGAAAAGCCAGAGATTATTGATGAACCAAACTTGCCGCCAGCAAATTTCAAAAACTACAACATAAAATTTTCTAATGTTTATTTCTCATATAAGTCTGGTAAGAAGATATTAGATGGCATCAATATCAATATACCGCAGGGTAAGACAATAGCCCTAGTTGGCAGCTCTGGTGCGGGTAAAACCACAATTTTCAATTTACTTCAACGCCTGTACGACCCAGACTATGGTGATATTTCTATTGATGGCAAAAGCATTCGCAAAATTAGGCTTAAATCTTTAAGAGAAGTTATTGGGCTTGTGAGCCAAGAGGTTACCTTATTTGATGACACCATTAAAGAAAATATTCGCTATGGCCGCTTAGGGGCAACAGAAGAAGAGATTATTGATGCTGCAATGGCTGCAGCTGCGCATGACTTTATTGTAGATCTACCAAATGGATATGACACTCAAATAGGGCAACAAGGTGTTAAGCTCTCTGGTGGTCAAAGGCAGCGAATTGCAATAGCAAGAGCTATGCTGAAGAATGCCCCTATACTGCTTTTGGATGAGGCTACCTCTGCACTTGATGCAATTTCTGAAAAGCAGGTACAAATGGCATTGGAATATTTGAAAAAAGGTAGAACCACAATAGTGATAGCACATAGGCTTTCCACCATTGAAAATGCAGATTTAATATACGTTATCTCTGATGGCAGAGTTGAAGAATTTGGCACTCATAAAGAGCTTTTAGAGAATGGTAAAGAGTATGCGCAACTGTATAAGAAATATAAAGATGAGAAGAAAATTTCTTAGTAACCTGCCATTATTAGCATTATGCTTACATTCAATAACATTTCAGTAATCAAAGCCGGAGTTAAAATAATAAGCAATTTTAGCGTTACTGCTTTTGCTGGGTGTGCATTGAACATTTATGGATCTAACGGAAGTGGTAAATCTTCGTTACTTAAACACTTGATAGCACTTGATATAATCAAGCCAAATGAGATCTTTTATAACAATACAGATGTATATTCACATATTCAAGAATACAGATTAATGAATGAATATGTAGGGCATAACTTGGGGTTAAAGGAAAGTTTAACTGTGGCAGACAACCTAATTTTCTGGGCTAAACTTTACAATACAGAGCTTTTACTAGAAGCTGCAATACACACCTTAAAGCTTGAAGAATATTTAGATGTTAAAATCTCGGAGCTTTCTATGGGAACCAAAAAAAGGGCTGCGCTTGCAAGGTTGCTCATTACAAATTCTACCTTATGGTTTTTAGATGAGCCATTTGCTAATTTAGATGCTAACTTTTCCGAAATTGTTTTAAATATGATCCGGGCTCGCTGCGAGCAAAAAGGAAATGTAATATTTACTAGCCATGCCCCAATGAGCCAAGATTTTATTACAAATATCTCTATAGAGGATTTTTGACCAAGGGCTTCGGTTGGCTTTACAAAACTTTAAAAAAGTTAGTAAAATACCTAATTATCAAATAGGTAATGGATTTTATTGACTTTATTTCTAAAAAACTATATAATGCTTTACAATGGTTAATTTATTGTGAAGCATTATATGTTGGGGAAAAAGGAACTTAGCTTAGAGGAGCTTAAGAGCAAATACGAAGAAGTTCTTGCAAAAGAAGCCGAGGCGCGTAAAAATTTAGAAGAAGCAAAAAAAATAGAAGAAGCAGCTAAAAGTGCTAGAAGGGAAGCGGTAAGACAAAAATACCGGCCTGCTACCAATCTTAGAAAAGCCATAAAAGAAAAAGAAGAAGCACACAAACGCTTATTAACCGAGGAAACTGGAGAGTATGAAGCTGGGAAATTACTTAGCAAAGTTAAAGGAAAAGAAAAAGATGCAGAAAGAGCCCTTCAAGAACAAGAGAGAGAAGTTAATAAGCATGATAGGAAGATTTATGCAACTAAGCTAGCAGCAAATGTGCTTGAGCCTTCTTTATTTAAACTAATGAAAACCCCATTCTTCCTTCTTAACCAAAATTGTGTACAACGTTTATACCAACAAGAATGTTATAAGCACGGAGCAATAGTTTCTTTTATACCTAATTTTGTAAATAATAATTTTGGTACAATTAAGGATTTAGTATTTTTAGGGCAAATGCTATTTTTATATGCTAGTGGCTGTTTATGTGCAACCGCAACATACTTGGTGAGCTCATCGCCCGTAATTAAGCGTTGCTCTATGCTATACTCGGTCGCATTTACGGTTGGTGCGGGAAACTGGTGCCTTCTTTCTGACGCAGAGGCATGGCTAGATCAAACTAAAAATAGCTTTGTAGATTTTATAACTAACTCAACGTCCGCTTATAAATTAAAGGATGCTTATACAGTGATAGAGTAACTATGCAGGCCTAATCTACCTTAGCTTAGCGCTTCTGCCAAATTATTTTTGGGAAATGATATTAGGCTTGAAAATGGCAAGGTTACGGAGTACGTTCTTTTTAAAGTTATGGCAACTAAATGGATCAAAATATCGAAGCCTATAAATTTATCGCAAGCTTAAAGCAATTACCATTTGTTGATGAAATATGGCTTTTTGGCTCCCGTGCTAGAGGTGATCATAGTGATCGCTCAGATATTGATTTAGCACTTGTTTGCCCCAGCGCTACTTCTTATGATTGGAGTAAGGTTTTAGAGGTTATTGACAATGCAGATACCTTATTAAAAATTGATTGCTTAAGGTTTGATGAATTAGCTGAAGATGACCGTTTGCGAGAAAATATATTAAGATTTAAAAAAGTAATTTATAAACGTTAAAGTATGAAAGAGATTTATTGGAGAGATTATTTTAATACTTTGGGCCAGGCAATTGATCGCCTTGCCTAGGCTATAAATCATCCTGAAATTGAGCAAAACCAATATATTCAAGACGCCTCTATTCAAAGGTTTGAATTTGTTATCGAGTTATTTTGGAAGTTATTAAAAAAAATTTTAGCTTATGAGAAGCTTGAGGCTACAACACCGCGTGAGGTTTTAAGCACGGCTTACCAATATAAATTGATTAATGATGAAGGAATCTGGTTAAATATGTTAAGCGACCGAAACCTCACCTCCCATGTTTATAAGCAGGAAGATGCTCAAAGAATCTTGAAACATATTAAAACTTATCTTCCAGTATACCAGGCTACCTATAAGGATCTGAAGGATAAATATAAGCTATAACAGCAGCTTTTAAGTTAATCCCTCTTCGCTATCTTCTATATCACCGCTCTGTAGTGAAAACACAATTGTGACGGTAGTGCCAATATTTGATTCACTTTGGATTTCAAAGCTTCCATTCATAAGCTCAACAAGCTTTTTAGATAAAGGTAGCCCTAACCCAGTTCCTTCAAAACGTTTGCTTAATTTATTCTCTATTTGCCCAAACGGAGAAAGTGCCCTTGCCAAATCCTGCGCAGCCATACCAATACCGCTATCTTTAATTTGCATAACCACTGAATTATTGTCCAAATTTTTCCAAACTTTAACAACAACTTTGCCTCCTTCCGGTGTAAATTTAACAGCATTAGACAGCAAATTTAGCATAACTTGTTTAGTACGTTTATTGTCTGCTAAAATTATTATGTGCTCCGCAGGGACTTCATCTATAAGAGTTACCCCAGCTTCCTGTGATCTTGGGGCCATCATACGCAAGCATATCTTTATTGTCTTAGTAAGGTCCACTTCCTCTAAGTTTATCTGAAGCTTATTTTCATCAGCTTTAGAAAAATCCAGTATGTCGTTTATTAGGCTTAATAAATGTACGCCAGATGCCTTAATATCATGGACGAATTCTTTATACTTATCGTTATTAAGCGGCCCCATAGACTCGCTGTTGATTAGCTCAGAAAACCCTATTATGGCATTAAGCGGCGTCCGCAATTCATGGCTTATATTGGCTAAAAATTGTGATTTCGCACGGCTTTCAGATTCAGCAATTACTTTCGCATTAGCAAGCTCAAGGGCAGCTTCTTGTTGTTTATCTATAAGCTCCTCAACCTTCCTTGAAGATATTACCACAAGCAAGGCTACTGGGATAATCACAATCACAATAATTAAAATAAAAAGATATTGCCCTAAGAGTAAAATATTATGTCTATGATCAATGTCATAAACAAACTCTAATACCCCCCTTTCAGCCTCTTGTTTTTTAACTTCATCTAGCTCTACAGTTACGTTAAGTGGTAGCGCAATTACTAAAACATTTTTTTTGATTTTCTCTCCATTATCTGCGGACACCGTTATCTCATCGATATCCATAAAATATTGGCTATCACCCTTCCCATCAGAACTCATGGTTTTTTGTATTAATAAATCCTTATGGGCTATAGAAATATCATCATCACTATCAAAAAGTACTTTCCCCTCAGGATTAAAAACCGTTGCCTTGATCAAAGATTCTGTATCCAAATACTCCCCAGAAGCTAATTGGAATGACTGATATTGGTATAGGCTCCCCCATTCCGATGTGGGCTGCGATTTAATATAATGCAGAACCGGATAATAGCGATTCCATATACTTTTTGTATAAACCTCTTTTAATTCTAAGCTTAAGCCTAGGAGGGGTGCGTTGATGAAGTATTTTATTATATATTCTCTGGCCATGTAACTTCCCACCAAAGATGCTAGCAAGATAAAGAAGGCAATCAAAACGCTAAATATACGTATATTTGCAAACATCTTAACTAGTGAGATTATACTATTACATAAATAGCATAATCAGACTAATTACACGGAAATGCAAGAATTTTTAAAGTAAATTCAATAAAGTAGTTACTGCATCTTCCAATAACTCCACCTGGCTTCCCCCTGCTTGTGCGTTATCTGGCCGACCTCCACCATTTCCACCCAAAGATTCCGCAGCAGCTTTAGCCATATTATTTGCATTATATTTTGTCAGCAAATCTTTGCTTATGCAGATCAATATTAAAGCCTTACCTTCAAAATTCGATGTAAGTATTATAACAGCCTCTTTTGCATAACGTTTAGATAAAGTATCCATAACAGAGCGAATCTCACTTGGCGGAACTTGCTCTGTGCGCTGTATCACAACTTTGGCGCCATTAATATCGCGAATATCAGGCTTCACACTAAGTGCAGCTTCTACTTTATGTTTAGATAGCACTTTTTCCAGCGCCCTCTTCTCCTCAATTAACGAAGTTATTCTGCTGCCTAAATCAGCTTCAGAACATTTAAGTTGGGCAGTAACGGCTTTTAAAATCCCTTCTTTATTGTTTAAGTATTCAAGAGCAGCCAGTCCGGTTACAGCCTCAATTCTCCTAACTCCTGATGCAATCGCCTCTTCTGAGACAACTTTGAACATCCCTATATCTCCAGTTGCTTTTACGTGCGTTCCTCCGCATAGCTCCACCGAAGACCCCATAGATACAACTCTTACCTCTTCGCCATATTTTTCTCCAAATAAGGCCATTGCTCCATGCTCCATAGCATCGTTTGTCGACATAAGCTTAGTATTTGATTCAGTATTAGCAATAATCATTTGATTAACAGATTTCTCAATTAAGCTTATCTCTTGCAGACTCAATGCTTTATTATGAGAGAAATCAAACCTTAGTTTATCTGGCATTACCAATGAGCCTTTTTGCATTACATGCTCACCTAGTACCATGCGCAAAGCCTTATGCAATAAGTGAGTTGCAGAGTGGTTAGCCTTTATCTGCATGCGTCTAGATTCATCAATCTTAACTTTCACTGATTTACCAACTTCTAAAGCACCATTTACACGTACGTGGTGCCCGAAAAGTTTGCCCGCATATTTTTTAGTATCCAAAACCTCACTATCAGATATATACCCAGTGTCACCAGTCTGCCCGCCAGATTCTGCATAAAATGGCGTTTGGTTTAAAATTATAATAGCCTCGCCAGATTCCACTTTGTTTACCATCTTGCCATCTTGAACAATAGCAACTATCTGAGCTTCGGAGTCAGTTAATGAATATCCCAAGAAATCTGTAGCCTCAACCGTTTCAGCGATCTTGAACCAAATTTCATCAGTTGCATGCTCGCCAGACCCACTCCATGCAGCACGAGCTCTTTTCTTTTGCTCCGCCATTTCACTTTCAAAACCTTCCATATCAACAGCCACACCTTTAGAGCGCAATATGTCGCATGTAAGGTCTACCGGGAAACCATATGTGTCATATAATTTAAAAGCAACTGTACCTGGAAGAGCCGAACCTTGCGGTAATTTACTCAACTCTTCATCTAAAATTTTCATGCCCTTGCCCAAAGTGTCGCGGAAACGATTTTCCTCAAGCTCTAATACTGAGGCGATAACTGCTTCAGCACGTCTTAGCTCTTGGTAAGCATCACCCATTTCAGCAACTAAGGTTGGCACCATTTTGTGCAAGATAATATCCTTTGCACCAAGGTTGTGCACATGGCGCATTGCACGCCTCATAATACGGCGCAAAACATATCCCCTACCCTCATTAGAAGGCATTACGCCATCAGCCACCAGGAATGATATTGACCTTATATGATCAGCTATCACCTTATGAGAGCTTGAATCAGAATAATCTCCAGATAATCGTTTTGAAGCTTCAATAAGATTTTGAAACAAATCGATGTCAAAATTGTTATTTTTCCCTTGTAGTACAGCAGATATACGTTCTAGCCCCATGCCAGTATCAATAGAAGGTTTTGGAAGATTTAGCCTTTTCCCGCCTAGTTGATCCTCATATTGCATGAAGACCAAGTTCCAAATTTCAATATACCTATCACCGTCTGCATCTGCGGTGCCAGGAAGTCCACCCCAGTATTTATCCCCATGATCATAAAAAATTTCCGAGCATGGACCGCATGGACCTACATCTCCCATAGCCCAGAAATTATCATCTGTAGTAATACGGATAATTTTATCATCACTAAAGCCTGTAAGCTTCTTCCAAATATTAAATGCTTCATCATCATTGTGATAAACAGTGATATATAATTTAGCCCTATCTATGCCAAATTCTTTAACCAATAAGTTCCACGCAAGCTCAATTGCGCGTTCTTTAAAGTAATCTCCAAATGAAAAATTACCTAGCATTTCAAAAAATGTATGATGTCTAGCCGTATAACCCACGTTTTCTAAATCGTTATGCTTACCCCCAGCGCGCACACATTTTTGGCTGCTAGTCGCTGTTTTAAAATTAGGAGTTTCAAGACCCGTAAAATAGTTTTTAAACTGCACCATGCCTGCAGTTGTAAACATAAGTGTAGGGTCATTATGCGGCACAAGAGGGCTAGAAGGTATTATCTTATGACCATTTCTCTCAAAATAATTTAAGAAAGTTCTACGAATTATGTTAGTTTCCATAAGTTTTATTACATCAAAATAATCTGAAGTAAACTACATTACTTAGTTGAATTTTTCAAGAGAAGCCACTCATGCAAAAGATAAAAATAGCTGAGGCAAATTTAGCCTGGACCAAACTTACACAAGCTGGTAGCTTTATTGTATATAATAAATAGGTTAAGCATGGCAAATAGCTCTAAAGTAAAAATTGGAGAATTGGCTCCAGATTTTAAATTACCAATGCACAATGGGGGCGAAGCAAGCCTTAAAAATTTTGCAGGAAAAAATATTGTTCTTTATTTTTATCCAAAAGATGCGACTCCAGGCTGCACCTTAGAGGCCAAAGATTTTAGTGCCAACTTGACAGAATTTGCTAAGCTTAATACAGTGGTGATAGGCATCTCTAAAGATAGCATAGAAAGTCATTGTAAGTTTGCCGATACCGAAAACCTTAGCATTTTACTAGCCTCAGATGTAGACGGCACAGTATGTGAAAAATATAATGTGTGGGTAGAAAAAAGTATGTATGGAAAAAAATATATGGGCGTAGATCGCTCAACTTTTTTAATTGATGCTACTGGCAAATTAAGAAATATTTGGAGATCTGTTAAAGTCACAGGGCATATACAAGAAGTTTTAAAAGAGCTGCAATCCATATCTAAATAGTAGAAAGATAAATGTTCCAAGCAATGCTATCTCCTAAAGATACTATTAAAAGCAAAGCGAATATTTTTGATAATATGGCTTTTGAGGTGGGTGGCTTTACGCATAAAAATCTTAAGTTAGGTACAGAAGCCGATTGCATAGAAGAATTCATAATCAATACGAACGACGAAGCCTTAAAAAGTTTTTCAACATATTTTGCGGATGCCTATCCGGTAGCCTCAAAAGATCAAGGCAACTTTTCTAATCAGCAATTTTATGCCTTGGTTTTCAAAAACACATTACCAATACGTTTAAGAGAAATTATAACACTTACATCCTTGAAAGTTGATGAAATTATTTCGCCTCATACCTATGGCCTCACTAGAATAACTAAATTACAGAACGAGCTCAGATTCGTGGTAATTATGCAAAAACCAATTGGTAAAAGCTTAGAATTATTAATGCGCTCTGGTATTAAATTTGATGAGAATTTTGTAGTAAAGAAACTGCTGAAACCTTTACTGTTTGCTATCAACCAGCTGCATAAAAATGGAATGTTCCATGGTAAAATCAATCCTAAAAACATTTTCATAGATGAAGCTGGCAATATAAGATTAGGGGAGATGGTCTCTGAATGCTTCGGGCACTCGCAACCAACTTTCTATGAAACCACAGAGCTTGCTCAAGCCCATAGATTTGGTAAAGGCCTTGGTAACAAGAGTATAGATTATTATGCTCTTGGGATGACAATTTGCTCCATTATAATAGGTAAGTTCTTCGGCGCCTTAGATGATACTCAAACTATCAGCGAAAAACTTTATCGAGGATCATATGAGTTTATTGTAAAAACTGGATACACACCAAAAAAAATATCCCAGTTAATCAAAGGCTTAATTATAGATAACTCATCTCAAAGGCATGGGTTTGCCGAAATAACAAGCATGCTGGAAGGCAAGAATGATTACCAAATCTTAGTCGATAAAAATTTTTCTACTAGAGCCATTATTTTTAATGGTAAAGATTATTACTCAAGAAAAGCGTTAGCATTTGCTATGTATCAAAATTGGACGCTGGCGAAAGAATTTATTAAGACCGAAAAAATAAAAAAGTGGTTTCAATTAAGTAATAGTGACGAGGCCTTTTTAGAATCATTAAATGTAGCAAAATATCAAATTGCATCTGGTAAGATCGTAGATATCAAAGCATTTGACCCAGACGATGAAGCACTTATAAGAGCTTTAATTTTAATAGATCCTGAAGCACCGGTCCGTATATATAATACAGCTTTTAATAAAGATGGTATAGGAAACCTTCTTGCCTACTGTTTAGAGGCCGGGTTCCCAGATTTGCTAAACATAATTACAGCCTCTATTATTGTTAATGTATATATCTCTTTTGAGTATATTTGGGAGCTTTTGGAAAATCAGGATGAGATTGCAGAGCTTTTGCCAATATACAAGTGCATAGATTTTATGAACAAACGTGGTGTAGGCTTTGGCTTGGAAAGGTGCCTATACGAACTCAACCCAACATTACCATGCCAAAGTCAAATAGTTAAAAACTATCCATGCTTTGATATTCTAGATTTGGTATATAAACTTGAGGAATATGCTGTAACATTTGATGAGCTTTCCTCAAGAAAAATTCTAATATGCTTTATTTCCGCTAAGTTAGAAAACACTTCAATATATAAGATAGAAGGCTTAGAGAACTTCGAGCAAATCCAAAGGACCAATGCTTTTCAAATTACTCATATGATCGCGCTCGTTCAACAAAAGTTTGGCATGGGGCCGTTACCCAACTTAGCGATTACCTTGTCGACAGTTTTAAAAGAGACTTTAGATGTACACATAAAGAGTAAGTCTATTAGAAAAATACTTGAGGAAAAGTTAGACGAAGCCGTAAAATCTGGAGATATTCAATCCATGTTAGATTCAGTTGCATGTTCAGATTTGCTTTTGCAAAATGCTACTAGTTATGCAAAAGCTGTTTATAGAAAATCTCAAATAACTCAAGAGTTAATAAGGTATAGCAAAAGAAAAGATCTTGAGGCATCCCTCAAGCAAAAAACTTTACAGGTCGTGCTGCAATGCAGCTACATCATTTGCAGCCTAATTCTGCTAAATATAATATTAAGAAGCATGTGATATGATAGCTTATACAGTTTACCTAAAGCATACTGACCAGGGCACCGAAAATATAGTCTATGTGCCTGAAAAATTTTCTTGGCTGGCTTTTTTATTTACAATTCCTTGGCTTATTTATCACAGGTTGTGGAATGCAGCATTCATCTTAATTTTTTCTTTAATTTTTCTTAATCAAGTTGAATTAATGGTATCATGGGGCACACCAACAATTATTTGCACCCTCGCTTCTTTAGCTGCTGGATTTTATGGCAATGATATGATTAGAAGCAATTTGGAAAAGAATGGATATGTTTTCAACGATGTAATAATGGCATCATCGGAACAAGAAGCGGAATTAAGATTTATATTAGGTAGAGATAAAGATTTAAATGAATAGCAAGCCCCCGAAGATCGAAGCAATAGTAGTTAAGTCACTAAATCCTGTAGAAATGGAAGATTTATGTGATAGCACAATGAAAACCATGAGAAGCACAACTGGGTTTAATGTCGGCAACCAGCATATCCAGTATATGGAAAAAGCCAAACTTATGTCTTATTGGGAAGGCGTTTTACTCATTCCAGAACGGATGTTAATAGTTGGGAAACTGGATGGCACTATAGCTGGCAGCATTCAAGTTATAATGCCTAGTCCAAGCAATCAAACATCTAAATTCGCTTGCGCAATAGACAATTATTTTTTAGCTCCATGGGCTAGAGGATATAAATTATCAGATCTTTTAATTGAAACTGCGGAGCAAGAGATAATGAAGCTAGGGCTATCGATTATAAAATTAAGTGTGAGAGAAACTAGGACTGCTGCTATTAAAGTATTTGAGCGACACAACTATATCAAATGGGGAGTGCTCCCGAAATATGAAATAGACCAAGATAAGGTAGTTGCTGGATATTTTTATTACAAAGAGCTTTTGCCTATTATGGATAATGCTAATTATAGATAAGGCATTTTAATTTGAATATAGGAGCGAGGAGCGAAATGTAGTAAAACCTACATGAGTGATCGAGCAACGCGTAGTCAATTATAAAGGCTTAGCTATATGCAAATTGGCATTACCCTACAATCCAACCACCGCCTAATACCCTACTGCCATCATACATTACACACGCTTGCCCAGGGGTAATTCCACTATATGGATTCATAAGAGTAACCTTAGCCATATCACCTTCTAACATATGCACTTCCGCCTCAATTGGTTTATGTGCAGAGCGAAGCTTAACCTGGCAGCTTAAAACATCTGGAGGATTAATTAACCAATTCACTTCTTTAATGGCAAGCTCTGAAGATTCTAAATCCTCCTTGTAACCTACTACTACTTCCTTAGCATCGGGATTAATTTTAATTACATAAAGAGGTTCGCTTGAGGAAATGCCAATGCCTCTTCTTTGACCAATAGTAAAATTAATAATTCCAGTGTGCTCTCCAAGCGGGGTCCCATCTTTAAAAATAATATTACCAGGATCAAGTGCCCCAGGACGATACTTCTCAATAACCGCACTATAAGATCCATTTGGCACAAAGCATATATCTTGGCTATCTGGCTTACTGGCAACATTAAGCCCAAAATATTGTGCAAGTTCTCTGGTTTGTTCTTTGTTTAAAGATCCTATTGGAAAGCGTAAGAAGTCTAGCTGCTCTTTGGTTGTTGTAAATAAAAAGTAGCTTTGGTCTTTACTCATCTCAGCACCTTGATGCAACTCTATAGACCCATTGTTATCTATGCGCCTCACATAGTGGCCCGTTGCTAAACAATCTGCTCCTAAATCTTTCGCTACTTTAAACAAATCTCTAAATTTTACTTTTTGATTACACCTTACACAAGGTATCGGGGTCTCTCCACGTAGGTAGCTATCGGCAAAGTCATCTATTACCGACTGCTTAAAAATACTTTCATAGTTAAGTACGTAATGCGGAATGCCTATTTTCTCTGCAGCTTGCGAGGCATCGTAGATATCTTGCCCAGCGCAACAAGCGCCTTTCTTGCCTACAGTTAGCCCATAATCATAAAGTTGCAATGTTACGCCAATTACCTCATGCCCATAATGTTTTAAGATCGCAGCAACAGTGGAGCTATCTACCCCACCCGACATGGCTACCACAACTTTTTTAGGAGAAGTAGCAATATTAGAAACAAGTTTTAACAATTCATCTGACATTGTACGGTAAACGGAAGCATTAAATTAATTACCGCTATTATACAATTATTTATAAAAGTTGATATAAGATTATAGGGTATCGGTTATAATTGTCATTGTTTTTAAAGTATCCAGTGGTAATATTCTTGAACATGACTTTAATAAACTTGCGAGAATCGTAATGAGTATAAAAATTAGTTTACCAGAAAGCTTTGATATGAAGCCAAAAATAACTGTGTTTGGCGTTGGTGGTGCCGGAGGCAATGCTGTCAATAACATGATATCTGCAAACCTAGAAGGCGTTGAATTTTGGATTGCCAATACAGATGCGCAGGCTATAGATCATGCTCTTACAAATAACCGCATTCAACTTGGCGCTAAAGCAACTTTAGGGCTCGGCGCTGGTTCGCATCCAGAAGTTGGTAAACAAGCTGCTGAAGAATCTCTAGATGAAGTTATGAGTCTATTGGAAAATACCAATATGGTTTTCATTACTGCTGGAATGGGCGGCGGCACGGGTACAGGAGCAGCCCCCGTAATTGCAAAAGCTGCAAAAGATAAAGGAATTCTAACCGTAGGCGTTGTTACCAAACCTTTCCATTTCGAAGGTGCTAGACGCATGAAGGTTGCTGAGTTGGGGCTTGAGGAACTGAATAAATACGTTGATACTTTAATAGTAATTCCTAATCAAAATTTATTTAGAATCGCTAACGAAAACACTACTTTTGCTGATGCGTTTAAAATGGCAGATGATGTATTACATTCTGGCGTACGTGGAATTACCGACCTTATAACCATGCCTGGCTTAATCAATTTGGATTTTGCAGATATTAGAACTGTAATGAGCGAAATGGGCAAAGCAATGATGGGAACTGGGGAGGCTGATGGAGAAAATCGTGCTGTGATGGCAGCTGAAGCCGCTATTTCTAACCCATTGCTAGATAACTCTTCTATGAAGGGAGCAAGAGGTGTGCTTATAAACATTACTGGCGGCAGTGATATGACTCTTTTCCAAGTTGATGCAGCTGCAAACCGTATCCGTGAAGAAGTTGATCCTAACGCAAACATCATATTTGGCTCTGCTTATAACGCGGATCTAGACGGCAAAATCCGTGTTTCTGTAGTCGCAACTGGTATAGATAGCAAAATGGCTGCTTCTATACGCCCTGCACCCGAGCCAGTTGAAGCTTCGCAACCTATTAGCGTTCGCCAACAAGAAGTATTCTCTCAATCTGCTTTTGACATAAATAGTGATGCAGAAAGTGAAGATGTAGAAGAAACTAACGAAGATGATGAAGATGCATTTATACCACCTAAACCAGTGGAATTTTCTAACTATGTGGCATTAAATACCGGCGAACCCGCAAATTCTGAAGAAAAACCTCATAATGATGCACAGCATGAGCATATGAAAGAGGATCATGAAGAAGAGCCAAAAGATGAAAATTTTGGGCGGAAGAGTAAAGAAGACTTCTTCGATATACCAGCTTTCATCCGCAAGAAAATAAAGTTCTAAACATCAGGATCAGGTGCACCAAAAATTGGCAGGTATAATTCTCGTAAATGAAGAGTTGATAAAAAGGCATAGACGACAGGAAATTTGGAAAAGTGGGAGGAGCGGCAATTGCGAGCACCGTAAGCCTATGTCAATAGGTGCGGATGCGGAGAAATTAGCTGCGACGCTCCAATCTTCCAAATTAACGGAGTATA
>JAQSWL010000040.1 GCA_029266655.1 Candidatus Midichloriaceae bacterium
GGCTCAAGCTAAACATATACGCAGAACAACATATTGCTCTATAGACGACATCTTTAATACCTTTTTAGTATGACTCTTTTATGTGAACTTAGCTATAAAGGGCATAGTTTGAATGAAAGCTTTAATCAAAACTTTTCTGAAGCACAAAGACTTGAAGAGCAAAGTAGGACTTATTTTGATACTGCAAGAAGCTTTAGTGAACAGGCTCAGCTTATGAGAACCCAGGGCATGGCATTTTCACATGATAGAATGCCTGAGTTTATTGAGTATGCTAAAGCTCAGAAAGACTTAAATGGTCAGCCTTTAGGGGAGCGGGCTTTAAGCATAATAGCAAATAATCCTGGTGCATCGGAGAGATTAAAAGAAAGTTTTGTTAGGGATACTCATGAGCGCATATCTAATTCCTACAGACAAAATGCTGGGAGTAGTGATTTACGCAATCAATACTCTGAGGCAGCAAACAACATTAATGATAATGTTGGCACGTTTGACAGCTCAAGTGCAAGACTGCAATTTGAAGAAAGCACGCATGATAAGCATGTGGATAATTCAAATCTTAGAGTTGGAGCTGAGGATAGTATAAAATCTCGTAGAAATGAGATAAACCAAGCGCACATAGATAAGGGTGAATTAGAGTCGGAAATCAAGGATAAGCTAAAGCGCGATGCTAGCGCCACCATGTTAAATTCAGGCTTAGAATTTATAGGCGTAACCAACTCTGAAATTCCAAAAACCAATTTTAACAAAGAAGGAGAGAACTAATGAATAATGCAACAAAAGACTTACTACTAAGTGTACGTGTGTCGGAGTCGGAGCATGGGCACATCAAAACTCTGGCTAACCAACACTTTTTAAGTGTTAGCGAATATATAAGGCGTAGGCTGTTTGAGGAGGGATTGTCTGCTCCATTTGAGTCTGAAGAGATTCAAAACAAATTCAACTGCAACCATGATCAAGAGGTAATGCGGGCTCTTGTAAGGGTTCTTGCACTTACCAAATCACTCGCCAAACAATCTTTGCCACAAGAAGATTTTAAAGCCGCATATGATGCCGCCAAGCAGCAGCTACAAACATGGGGATATGAATAAATGTTTATCAGGGGCGGGCAGCTTTCTTTACATGCTTTGAGGATGTTTAGGCAAGTGCTTATAGCTTTGCTTAAATGGGGAGGGTTGTTCTTTGTACTTATGACACTATTGCTATGTGTCATGAAGATCAGCTTATATGAGATGAAGCTAGCATATTTTTATGCTTTAGCGCAGATGTTTGTAGAGTTAGGCCAGAAGGAGCACTTGTTTTTAATAAGTGGTATAAATGGCATAGGGTATACCATCAGTGCTATTAACCTGCTTACAAATGCTCATATAGCGGCGGTTCAAAAGGGATTAGAGGCAAAGTTTTGGGCTAGCGCTAAGACTTCTTCTCATATATCGGCTGTTCTTTTCACACTTATCACCATAATCTTCTTATGGAAGGGCAAGAAATTCAGTCAAGATGAAGACATACGTGGTAGTACGCTTATACAACCTGAAAAACTTAAGAAACTGATTAAGCATGATAATAAAAAGCTAAAATATGATAGCTATCTTTTGGCGGACATTCCATACCCTGCGCATTCTGAGAATACCCATACTTTAATTGCAGGAAGTACAGGCTCTGGCAAAACCATTCTGATAAGCAGCCTTATTGCCCAAATCAAGGAAAGAGGAGATCGAGCAATTATATTTGATAAAATGGGTACATACACAGAGCGTTTCTTTGATCCCAAGCTAGATACATTACTAAACCCATTTGATAAAAGATCACCAAACTGGAGCATTTTTAAAGAAGTGAGTCAAGAAGCAAATTTTGACGCAATTGCAGCGGCACTAATACCATTTGAGAGAGCCGGAGCTGATCCATTTTGGACTAAGGCGGCTAGAACCATCTTCTCTGAGGTATGTACTTCCCTGTTTAAAAAGGGCGGAGTAAGTAATGCAGATTTAGTAAATACCTTACTTAAAAAGGACTTGGAGGAAGCTGCTAAACTAGTAAAAGGTACAGCTGCGCAAGCTATCATAGATGAGAAATCTCCCAAAACTGCCTTAAGCGTCATGGCTGTATTATCCACATATCTTAAATGCCTTAAGTTTTTAAGAGATGAGGGGAATTTCTTCTCTATTAAAGATTGGGTCAAAAATGAAGAAGAAAATGGCTGTGTATTTATACCATCAAATGGAGATTTGCACTCAACATTGATGCCACTAATCTCGGCTTGGCTTGAGATTGCAATCAACAATATCTTATCACTCTCCAAAAGTAGAGAGCGCAAAATATGGATAATAATAGATGAGTTGCCCTCGCTTCACACCTTGCCCACTTTGGAGCAAGGTCTTGCAGAGGTTAGACAGTTTGGAGGATGTGTGGTGTTAAGTATTCAATCGATATCTCAGCTAAGAGATAGATACGGAGCCAACGGATCACAAACAATAAGCTCCCTCTGTAATAACAAAGTTTTCTTAAGGGCTGGAGATTATGACTCCGCCAAATGGTATTCTGATAATATCGGCACCGCAGAGATAGAAGAGTATAGAGAAGGCCTATCATATGGTGCTCACGAGATGAGAGATGGCATAAGTATTAACCGCCATAAGCACAATAAATACCTAGCCCTTCCTTCAGAGCTTATTAATCTGAAAGATAAGGAAGGGTATTTTTGTATGGCCAAAGGCTATGGAGTAACAAAAGTGGCGTTTGAATATAAGAATTGGGATGTGCTTAATGAGAAGTTTGAGGGGATTGAATTTCTAACAGCTATAGAAGAGGGCTCAAGTATTGAAGAAAAGGAACAAATAATAGTTGCCAAACCATCATTATTTGAGGCATAGAGAATGATTTCAATATCCAACATCAAAAGCGCTGGCAGAGCCACTCACTATTATGAGAAGGATGATTATTACGCCAAGGATGATCCTGAGCATAAGAACGGTAGCTTATGGCACGGCAAAGGTGCTAATCTTCTAGGTCTAAGCGGGGAAGTAGAGAAAGAAGGTTTTCAGGCAATTCTTAGCGGCAAACTCAAAAACAACATTGAACTAGGTAGAAAGGAAGATGGTGAACTCATACATGCCCCTGGAATAGACCTAACTTTCTCTGCCCCCAAGAGTGTTTCTATAATGGCTGAAGTATACGGAGATAAGCGTATATATGAAGCACAAAAAGAAGCGGTGTTAAGGACATTAAATTATATCGAGAAAAATCTGGTACAAACTCGCAAGATGGAAAATGGCGTTTTGGTTAATGAGCAAGTAGATAATATAACCGTAGGCATCTTTAGACACCATACCTCTAGGAATCTTGACCCTCAACTCCATACACACTGCGTGATTGCAAATGCCATACAGAGATCAGATGGCCAGTGGCGGTCCGCCTTTTTTGGCAAGATATTCGATAATAAACTTTTTCTAGGGCAAGTCTACAGATCTGAACTTGCATACCAGTTAGATAAGATGGGCTATGAGCTGAAGATTAAAGAGAATGGTTTATTTGAGCTTAAAGACATACCAGAGAGCCTCATAAAAGCATTCAGTACAAGATCAAAAGATATCGCTGATGCTGCAGAAGGCTATGAGCATGTAGATGCCAGGCTCAAGGCAAGTCTTACAATCCAAACTAGGGAAAACAAACAAGAGGTAAGCCATGAAATTCTGCAGGAGAGATGGCAGCAGACCATCGGTGCGCATACTACACAAATTAATAATACTCATGAAGCCAAGTCTGAAGGTATTAGGAACTATCTAGAGAATAAATGGGAGGCATTTAGGAATAAGTTTGATATATCACGGATATTCAAGATAGGGCATGTTGAGCAGTCTAATGAGACTACGAAGTCCATTGAGGAGAAGGCAATAGAATATGCTATAGCTCATTTAAGTGAGCGACAATCTGTATGGGAGGAAAGGGAGCTACTGGGAGTGGCTATGAGTTATACTATTGGCAAAACCAACTTAGCAAACCTAACTGTGGCCCTGCAAAATGCTAAAGCTGCGGATTTCATATTATCTGGAGCAAACAAAGACTTTGAGCGTCCGCTTACAACCAAAGCTACCCTAGAGAAAGAGTTAAATACAATAGTAATGATGAAAGCAGGACTTGGTGCATCAAGTAGTATCTGTAGTGCACGCAGAGTTGATGGATGCTTATTGAATACAAATCTAAACCAAGGCCAACAAGATGCTGCAAAACTTATTTTAACCTCTAAGGATAGGGTAGTAGGCATCCAAGGATATGCGGGTGTCGGAAAAACTTACATGTTGCAGCATGTGAGAGAAGTTGCACAGGAATCAGGCTACAGGATAATAGGATTAGCCCCAAGTAGCGCTGCAGCTATAACCTTAGAAAAAGAAGCTGGCATAGCATCGCAAACAATCCATAAATTCTTATTCAAATATAATGGCTTAATCCATGATCGTGGTACTGAAGAAGGCAGGGTAACAATGTGCAAAGATATGAAAGATACTGTAGTAATTGTCGATGAATCATCCTTGGCATCTACAGGTCAAATGAATGCGTTACTTAAGGTGTCCCAAGCTTTAGACTTTAAGGCAGTATTAGTTGGCGACACCAAGCAATTAAATGCAGTAGAGGCTGGAAAGCCATTTTATCAGCTCCAAAAGGCCGGTATGCATACTGCCATTATGGGGGAAATAAAAAGACAAAAAGACCAAATGCTTAAGAGTGCGGTATATGATGCAATCAACGGAGAGATTAAGCAAGCTTTCTCCAAGCTTAAAAATAGCATAATCGAGCCTTCTATTAAGTTTGATAACATCGCGGATACCCGTAATTGCCTTGCAAATCTTGCGGCTGATAAATGGTTGTCGCTTAGTAATGAAGAGAGGAGGAACACGTTGCTTACAGCTCCATCTCACATTATAAGGGAAAGCATAAACAAAGAGATCAGAGAGAGGCTGAAATCCGAAGGTGGATTACAAGGTAAAACCCATAATTTATCAGTGTTAGCAAGCAAAGACTTAACCATGATTCAAAAAGCTTATGCTCCAAATTATGAGGTTGGAGATGTAGTTTTATTCAACCGTCCATATAAGTCTCTTAATATTAAGCAGGGAGAGTATGTATCGGTATCCGAAGTAAAAGATAGGGTTGTAGTACTAAAGAAAGAAAATGGCCATCTAACAAGCTTTGAACCTGGTAAATTAGCTGGCAATAGAAAGGGAGCTATTGATGTGTTTAAGTCTAAGAATCTTGAGGTGCAAGCGGGTGAATTAATCAGATGGACTAGAAATTCCAGTGATAACGCAGAGATAGTAAACTCGAAAATAGCTACCATTACTTCTATAACCGATAAAGCCATCACTATTAAATCAGCATCTGGGCAAGTGAACTTAAGTTTAGACAACAGCTACCTTAAGCATATAGACCATGGTTACGCACTAACTGTGCACGCAGCACAAGGCGCGACATATGATAGTGTCATAGGTGTTTTGGAATCATCTCACCCAAACCTCACAACCCAAAAAGGATTCTATGTTACCATCTCTAGAGCTAAACACTCTGCTACTCTTATTACAGATGATAAAACAAAGCTGCAAGAGACCCTTATACAAAAAACTGGAGAAATAGTTAGTGCAACTGAATTGCAGAGTATCAAGAACAAGAATATCACAAAAAATGTAGTGCAGCTCACTTCTAAGGTGATTAAACAATATGCACAGATCACAACCAAAGACATATATCACGATCTTTACAGCAAAATTCCCCAAGTCCTCCCAGAATTTGGCTTTAAACCACAAGGTAGCTATTATGTATCAACCACGCCACAAAAAGTTGATGGATCATCGGGTAAGCCTGGTAAAGTGTTTATATATGCAAATAACCCAGGAATGCTGGTAGACTATACAAGGGGCAACCAATCCATATGGGACTACGTTAAAACCACATACTTGCCTAATGGTACTAAATCAGAAGTTATGTCTTATTTATGCGATATGGCAGGACTAAGCAGTAGGGAATATACTCCCACTAGGGTGTTGCAGCCATCATTATACACGCCCACTTCTGAAGCAAAGGTAGAACCCCTTGTTGATAAAAGAATACTAGAGACCATACATGACTTTGCTAGAAGCTCGTTATTCCAAGGGCCTAACAGGGTGCTTGAATACCTAAAGAACCCTCGATGCTATGACAGCGTTAGCATCAAAGATATGGAGTTAGGGTATATCCACTCCAAAAAAGCAATGGCCCAACACTTGAGGAGTTTAGGTTATTCTGAAGAAGCCATAAAAAATACCCTTAAGGCATTCCACTACATAGGTAAGACTCATAATCTCCTTATACCATATAGAGACTCAAAAGGGGATATCATAGGATTTGCAAGTCGGAACATAGATTACAAAGAAACGGATGAGATAGGTAAGTATTTATATACTAAAGGTTTATCGCGCAGTAGCAGTTTGCTAGGGCTACATAACATTAAAGGCGCAAAAGAAGTGGTGTTAGTAGAAGGTATGTTGGATGCTTCTCACGCACAAGCCAAAGGTATGAATAATGTGTTATCGCTTGGGGGCACTGGCTTTAATGATAAGCAGCTACGTTTGCTCCACATGCATGGAGTAAAATCTGTAGTGCTATGTCTTGATAATGATAAGGCTGGCATTGAAGCTGCTGGAAGGATACGTAATATAGCAAGCAATGCTGATTTGGATATTAAGCTTAAACAAGCGACACTCCCAATAGGAATTAAAGACCCCGATCAAATGATTAAGGAAAGGGGCATTGAGGCATTTAAAATGGTGGTAGCTGAGGCTAAAGTTATTACGCTTAACCGCCAGGCTGCCCAACAATCAATGGTGCCGCTAAATTGCCTAAATTCACCTAATAATGCGAAGGATGTAGAGTTTGAAAAATAATACCTGAGAATGTTCACAGAACTGTACATTAGATAATTAGCTGCTGTTTTGCTCAATAATGCATTATTATTGTTGATTAGTAATGGAAAAATTAATTGACATATGGCGCCTTACTTAATACTATATAGTAAGGATAAATATAAAGGATAAATATGCATTACTCAACAATTACCTCAAAAGGCCAGGTTACTATACCAGCTGAGGTAAGGAATTTACTGCAGCTCAAAGCTGGTAGCAAACTAGAATTTATAGTTCATGACAATTCCCTACTTGCTATACCTATAAATAAATCAGTATTGGATCTGGAAGGAATATTGCCAAAGGCAGATAAAAGCTTCTCTTGTGAAGAGATAGACAATATTATAAGGGGTGAGTAGTGATAGGCTTAGATACAAATATTTTAGTAAGATATTTTACCCAGGACGATGAAACTCAAGCTAAACTATCAAAAGAATTAATTAGAAGATACGCTGGTAAAGCTGAATCGCTCTTTATAAATAACATTGTGATCTGCGAACTGATATGGGTTTTAGAGAGAGGATATAAGTATTCAAGGCAGCAAATTTCAAGTGCTGTAAAGTTAATGTTATCTACTAAGGAATTCGCTTATGAAAACTTGGAGCATATATGGTTAGCACTAAATGAATATGAGCTAAATGGAGTAGATTTTTCTGATGCATTAATTGGCGAAATAAATAAAGGTCAAGGCTGTAAGGCTACTTATACATTTGACCAGAGGGCTATAAAATTACGATCATTTGAATCGATAATGAACCACTAATCCAGAAAAGATTGATAGCTGATGCTAAGGTTATTATGCTTAATCGCCGGGCTGCTCAACAGTTAACGGGGTCTCTAAATAGCATGAAGCCGCCTAATAATGCGAAGGATGTGGACCTCGAGAAATAATATCTGAGTTGTAATTTTAAAGAGAATGAACAGAAGTTTTATCAACCCAATAACCACGTTTCGATAATTCTTTTAGTATCTCTTCATCTGAATATTTTATAAGCAATTCATCTCTTGAAGATTCTGATGACAAGCTTTCTTCTCCACTAGTAGAATATGAGGAGCTTCGAGACGTAGTATATGCTGTATCACAATATCCTGAAGGGGTATATTCCTGTGAATCGCTATAAGATTCAGTGTAAGATTCACTATAATCTTTTATGCTACCATAGCCCCCTTCTTTTTTAAGCTCATACATTACGGTTTCATATGGATCAAAATCATAAATGTCTTCAAAATTATCATCTATATAATTGCGCTTGCGTTTGTTGATCAAGGCATGCATCCTATCTAGAACTTCTGCACTAGAGATCTCTCCATATAAAACTTTTTCATATTCATCGTTAATGATATCTAAAAATTCTTGATCATTTGTATCATCGTATAAATCACATATAGATTCAAAACCTTCGTTATTTTCTTCAGACAAAATTATTTTCATGGCAGCATCAGAAGTTACAGTTTCAAATTTTTTATGACTTTCATCATAAACTTTTATTAGCTGCTCTAAAGATACAGCATTATTATTATATAATTCCAAAACATTATCGGAATAATATATAATCTTTTCAAGACTTTTAAGTTGGGGTTTTGTTAAATCATCTAATCCATCACGATCTACATAATTTTCAATCCTGTCCTTGATAAGGCCATCTGGTTCAACCTCAATACCATACCATTTTTTGCAATACTCACAAATTTTGGTAAATAAATCAATATTTAACTTTGAATCTATTAATCCTAAATTTATTTGATCCTCTTGATCTTGAGTGAGTTTAATTTTCTTTAGCTCTAACCAAGAAGTAAAAATTGCAACTTCCTTTTGTAACAACTTAATTCCTAAGCCTTCATTGAAGTTCTTTTTCTCAGTCGTTTTATCGTAAGTATAATTCATGACAGTGTTCAAATTACTATGTAGCCATCTGCAAGCTTTAACGGCATCACTCATGGCCATAGGCATATCTTCACTAAATGCTTTTTCCCAGCTTAGCTCTTCAGCTTTTATTAAATCTATCATCATAAAGTTAATTATTAAAGTAGCTGGGTTTCTCATAACTTCTGTTGCGAAAAGTAAATAAGTTAGGGAATTAATAAACTCTATAAATTCCTTCTTATTTGCAGAAGAAATATTTTTCTTATTTATTATATTATTAATATTTCCTAAATCACCTTTAAATGTTTTCTCTATGATTAAAGCTATCTTCGAGTCTGTAAGATTTAATTCTTGCTTAAAGTGCTCAAGTTTCTTATAGATACCGCTATAGCTATATGAATTAATAACTAAATCAGTTCTTGTATGTGATTTTTTATATATTTCCTGCTTATCTAACGCTGGGGCACTTTCGCAGTTTGGGAAATTAAATACCCTAATTAAAACTTCTTTATCTCTATTGATAATAGATATTTGATCATTATCTAATAAATTTTTCATTAACCTTATATTTGATTTATGCAAAAGCCTTACCCAAGCGAGAAAATTTCTTGGAGAATAATGTTCTAACGGTATTATAAAATTATTTGGCAAAGTAGTTCTTAAGGCGCTATTTTTATTAAGTGAACTAAACGTACTATAATCAATAGATATACCGTTCGGCAAACTTGAAGCAAACTCTTCGAAAAACCCTTTAAACCTTTTGAAGTTTATCGCTTTAACAAAAGCTCTTCTATCACTTAAAACTTTTTGTTTTACCTGGTTTTTACACTGATCAAAAGTATTAGAGTTAGCGTCACGCATTAGGATAGCGCCAGAAACATTATCAGCAATCATCTTATCATCTGGTATATCTGTATTACGCAAATATTGCCTCTTAAGCCCATAATACTGCTCACTAACCTCAACAGATTTTAAAACTCTTAAACCTAATTCATGTAACAAAACTCCAAATTGAAGTTTTTTAAAAGTTATACCTAGTAATTCAGCATATTCTTCATCAGGAGTTAATTCATCTAAAATAAACTTATTATCTTGGTCACGATTTAAAGCTTCCTCGCTAGAGGAAGAATCGTCATAATAATTAATATATTTATTTTTTTGATAACTATCATCTCTTAAATTTTTTATGGCTTGAACCAAAATTTTAGATTTAGGATGGCTTTTAATAGCTACTTTTCCTTCAAAATCCAAGGTTTTATTATTAAGTATGGTATTTAAATCTCTCGAGTTAACGCTTTTTAAAACTCTTGGTAGGTCTTTGGAGGCACAGTGCTCAACAATTTTAATCGCATTATAAACAGAATACTGTAATGAATTTAAATAATAAGTTTGGCCTAAATTTAAATATTCAAATTTAGCATTTGGAAAAGCACCTCCTATTTCTACATGCCCAACATTTTCAAAACTATTTCCTAATTTTACAAAGCTTTTCCCTTTAGTATTATAGAAGCATTCTGCCGTTTCTTTAAGTAATCTCTCAAAAGTTTTAAAGTAACTCCTAAAATTATCTTGGCTTATGCTTTCTGTTGGGTTTATAAAATAAACGATCTCTGTTGAATTACTTAAATTGTTGTAATTCGTAGGCACAATAACACAGGCAAACCATACATTTACATTTACTAAAGGATATTGATCTTTTTCTAGAATAATTACAATGGGCTTAGTTAATGGGTCATTAAGTATAAAGTCTTTAAGTTTTTGATCTCCATTACACGTAAAACCATTTATTTTTAATAAGCAATTAGCCAATGCTTCATCGCAATCCAAGGGCGAGTAAGTCATACCTTGCGGTAATGCTTCATTTATAATATACGCTTTTTTTCCTATGTGTTTTTTAAAAATTCCTAATATGTCAGTCTTTTCAATTTTCGTAAGATTTTTTGAAATTTTGCCTTTCATTTTATCTTCCTATCTAAACTTTTTTACTATTCTATTAAAATTAGATTTTTAGTCAAAACAAAACATTTTGGATATATAAATAACGCAAATATATTAACGCAATTCAAAGGAATAACACTTACACCTTGCGCAAACTCACCAAGACCTGGTATTTTACCCTTAATTAATGAGATAAGAAACGCGAAATTCACAAGAGTTAGAGCTTGAGAAATAAATTCTTCCGAGGGCATTGCTTGCATAAGGCCGCTTAAATATGCTATGGTAGGGGCTAGTAATTAATGGAAAGGAGACTGAAATGAGCATAGGAATATTTCTTGGAAAGATGGTGGATGTAGCAGTTGGGTTAGGAATTTTAACAATGATGATAGGCATACCATCTTTAGTAGTGATATTCTTTGTTATAAAACCTGCATTTATAATCAGAAAAGAAATGAAAAGAGGTAAGACTTTTAGACAAGCTTATAGAGAAGCTTTTAAGGAAAATGGGAAGTATCATCATCTCAGCTCTACTCGCCCTAGTTTCACGTCCTCTACTCAGTATACTGGCACATCGATTATAGATTAGCTTCATATAACATGGTAACCATTTAGATTAATCTCTTCTTTATCTTAAATCACTTAAATGGTAAATTGTCAGAAATCATATTTGCTAAAGGTTTAAAGATTTATTGTGCCTAAAAAAACCTTGTCTACCTTGGAACCAGAGTTGGTATTATTTTCAAATATCAAAGATTTGATTATACGAGCCAAAGAATCTGTAATATCTCACGCCAATTCTGCGCTTGTCCTCCTCAATTGGAATATCGGCAAGATTATTAAATCCCAAATTCTTATAGATCAACGTGCAGAATACGGTAAACAGATTGTTGCGACACTGTCGCAACAATTGTCTGCAGAGTTTGGACGTGGATTTACCCCATCAGCTTTACTCAGAATGATCCAGTTTTATGAGACCTTCCCCAATGAAGAAATTCTCGCGACGCTGTCGCGAGAATTGGGATGGAGTCATTTTGTTGAGCTCATCCCCATGGATGATCCCATAAAACGAGAGTTCTATGCGGAGCTTTGCAGAGTTGAGCGCTGGAGCGTTAGAACCTTGCGCAATAGAATAGATGGCATGTTGTTTGAAAGAACTATGATCTCAAAAAAACCTGAATTAACCATAAAAAAAGATCTGGAGACTCTACGTAAGACAGAAACATTAACAAGAGATCTAGGTAGTGTAGACATTTATTTTAGCCATAAATAAATACTGGCTATAAAAACGAATCCCAGGTATGCGACTTCAAGTTTATCGTATCTTGTGGCAACG
>JAQSWL010000090.1 GCA_029266655.1 Candidatus Midichloriaceae bacterium
GCATAACTGTTGAAAGTGCTGTAAGCATAACAACCCATAATCATCCATATTTAGTAAATTAATAAATTTAACTAATAAAAAGCAAAGCATAAAGAAAGGGCTGGCGCTACCGGGGCAAGCGCGGGAGCAGCTTACGCCAGTCCTGCAAGATCTTCTATAAAGATCTTGCGAAGTATTAACAAACAGCGGGGTCGCTGTTTGCATTATTGCTTTTTAACGGGTTAAGTTAATTTGCCACACCATATTTATTGCGCTAATTCAACTCAAATTACTATATGCAACTAAACCCTAATCTATGCAAAGAGCTTGAAGAGTTGCATTTGTAATGCTATAAGTTACATGCAAATTAGCGATAAGGATTTTTTATGGTAGCAATAGTTAAAGGTAACACTGGTGATTGGGAAATTATAATTGGGCTAGAAATGCATGCTCAAGTTATCTCCAATGCTAAACTATTTTCTGGCGCCTCTACGGATTTTGGCGCAGAGCCTAACACACAGGTGTCTTTTGTGGATGCGGGTTTTCCTGGCATGTTACCAGTACTAAATGAAAAATGCGTTGAACAAGCTGTAAAAACAGGGCTAGGAATTAATGCTAGAATCAACTTGCGCAGCGTTTTTGATCGCAAAAATTATTTTTATCCAGACCTCCCAACTGGATATCAAATCTCTCAATTTTACCATCCAATAGTTGAAAATGGGAAAGTTTATCTAGATATGCCAGATGGTGTGGTTAAAGAGGTTGGAGTTACTAGAATACACTTAGAGCAAGATGCGGGTAAAAGCTTGCATGATCAAAGCCCTAATGAAACCTTCATAGATCTAAACCGTGCTGGAGTTGCGCTAATGGAGATAGTTTCAGAACCAGATTTGCGTTCTAGTGAAGAGGCAGGGGAATATGTGCGCAAGTTGAGGTCTATAGTAAGATACTTGGGTACGTGTGATGGCGATATGGAAAAAGGGTCTTTGCGCTGTGACGCTAACGTTTCGGTAAGGCGTGTGGGTGAAACCAAGCTTAATACAAGAGTTGAAATTAAAAATATTAACTCTATCCGCAATATCATGCGCGCAATTGACTATGAAGCTGCAAGGCAAGTAAGCGCTATGGAAAGCGGAGAAACTATTGTTCAAGAAACCAGACTTTTTGATGCGGGCATGGGTGAGACTAGGACTATGAGATCCAAAGAGGAAGCTCATGATTACAGGTATTTTGCAGATCCAGACCTTCTTCCACTTGTGCTAACTGAGCAGTATGTGGATTCCATAAGGAAATCTTTACCAGAATTGCCTGATCAAAAAATACGCAGATATACTAAAGAAATGGGTCTTTCGCATTACGATGCTTCTGTACTTGTATCTGAAAGATCTGTGGCTGAATACTTTGAAGAAGTTGCTCAAAATTCTGATGCAAAAGTTGCTGCAAATTGGATTACTGGGGAACTTTTTGGTAGGCTAAACAAAGATGGCCTGAGCATGGAAGAAAATCCTATTTCTGCAGCGCAATTGAGTGAGCTACTTGCGCTAATTCACAATGGCACAATCTCTGGTAAGATTGCAAAAAGCGTTTTTGATACAATGTTTGCAAATGGCGGGAGTGCAAAAGAAATAGTCGAAAGCCAAGGATTAATGCAAGTAAGTGATAATAGTGCAATTGAAAAAATTGTAGATGATGTGCTTGCGCAAAATCCTGATAAAGTGGTTGAGTATAAATCGGGTAAAGACAAGCTCTTTGGCTTTTTTGTTGGACAAGTGATGAAACTTAGTCAAGGCAAAGCTAACCCAGCATTGGTTAATGATGTGCTTAAAGCTAAATTGCAATAATATACTACTTTATCTATATTTGTAGTTTGAAATTTTTACCAAATAAAATCCATGATGCCCATAGGCTGTAGCTGTAGCTACAGCGTCATAAAAAGAGTGTGGAGCATAATAAAATTTTATGAGCAGATGTTGTGGTAAAGGTATTATAAAAAGCAAAACATAAAAACAAGGACTGGCGCTACCGGGGCAAGCGCTTTTAGCGGCTTAAGCCAGTCCTACAAGATCTCCTATAGAGATCTTGTGAAATGAAATGACGGAACGTCAAACTTTAACAAACAGCGGGGTCGCTGTTTGCATTATTGCTTTTTATTAAAATGCCATACTACTTTTATAACGCTTTGGCTATATAAATAAGCGATGCCTAATTAATTTATCATATAAGTTTTACGGAGATTATTTTGCTAGAGCATTTAAACCAAGATTCGCTGAGATATTTAACAACATATTTGCAATTTAAAGATATACATAGTTTTGCAGGTACATGTAAATTCTGGTATGTAGAGCTAGAGCTGTTTAATAAGTTTCAAATATCATTAGGAGATCAAAGAGAGAGGCTGGCAAAATTATCTGAAGAAATAAAATATGAAAAAGATGGACTAAGAAATTATAAATTGCAACAGCAGCAAGCTGAAATTTTAATGATAATTTCCTTTGGCATGCAATTTAATTATAGCGCCTTAAGAAGCGGGAGATTTAATTTTGTAAATAGCTATGAAGAGGCAAAAACTTTATATAACCAAACAAAAGCCAATATAGAGATCAAGCTCTTTGAAAATTATAATCTCCATAGCTATGAGCAAGCGATTTGCAAAATAATCTATAAACAAATAAAGGTAAGCGCAGAGAAGTTAAATTTTATAATCAGTCATAGGGAATCATCTTATGGATGGGTGGATGGATACTCTCTTTTGCAACATGCAATCAAAGCCCAAAACCATTATGTAGTCGAGCAATTGTTGGCATCTAATTATGGCGGCATTGATATGAAAAACTCATGTGGTGATACAGCTTTGCATATCGCGACAAAATTTGGTAGTGTGCAATCTATATTACTGCTTGCAAAACATCGGGCAAATTTTTCTATACCCAATTCTGAATTAAAAACACCTGTAGAAATTATACATACATACCCAGATATACAGTGCAAAAGATTTTTGCTGTTACTAGCGCAAATTACGGTAGATAGTATGTTTGGTCAAAAAGTTAATCAACGCATATTATGGAGCGCACATTATATCGCGTATGTGCTGGAAAGGTATCTTTAGAGGAAGAGAATTTAAAATTGTTACTTGGGTATATTTCTGACAAAAATGCAAAATTTGGAAATAAAGAGAATACCGCTTTGCACTCAGCGGTTTGGGCACAAAAAACTAGGTGGTGTCGACATTTATTTTAGCCATAAATAAATACTGGCTATAAAAACGAATCCCAGGTATGCGACTTCAAGTTTATCGTATCTTGTGGCAACG
>JAQSWL010000041.1 GCA_029266655.1 Candidatus Midichloriaceae bacterium
CTTTTTTGTTAATGCCATTGCTTGTTTAATTGCATATTCTTTCAGAAAAAATAAGCCCGCATTTAAATTCCCTTCTTCCCTTATCCATAACTGACGTTAGATATGGATGGACTATCGGTTGTTACGCTTACAGCACTTTCAACAGTTATGGCGTAAGCAGCTCCCGCGCTCGCCCGTGAGCTGCTCTACCTTCCTTTAGGCGTTGCTTTCTATTAATTTGCTGTTTAAGCTTTTCAAGATAGTTTATTATATATTTCAGCTAGTTATATATTTTTGACAGAGCTTTATCCATTATCGTTCATACGTATTGTTGAAACTTTCTACGTCGAGCTGAGGTTATATAGCTAAGAACTATTATAATTATTTCTTGCCAACATCCAAGAAGTTAAGGCCTGCAAACCTTGTATTAAACCCTTCGACCTGGCCAACTTTGGTGTTAATGAAATTAATCAAATCCTTATTCCATGCTGGATGGTTCGCTGGGTCAATTTCAGTTCTATAAACATCACCATGGTATGTAGAGCGAGTAGTAAACTCGGTACCATCTGTTCTTTTAACTGTTATTACTCTGTAGTTTTTGTGAATAGATCCTGGTTTTGCCATTTTATAAGCTCTTAATTTTTCTAAGGAAATATACGATAAATCATTTTTACTTTCAAGTCAAATTTGCAAAAGTTTTAAAAAGCGATTGACCAATGACTTTTGGTAGTTTCTAATAACGTAAAATAATTTCTTGTGTAATAATATGGCATTGAGTTTAAACAGAGTAACTTTAATAGGTAATTTAGGGCGCGACCCAGAAATTAGAAGTACGCAGGATGGTAAGGAGATAGCTTCATTTTCAATAGCTACCTCTGACTCTTGGCGCGATAAAGATAGTGGCGAGCGCAGAGAGCGTACCGAGTGGCATAAGGTTGTTATTTTTGCACAACCTCTTGTTAATATAGTAAAAAATTATGTACATAAAGGTTCTAAGCTATATGTGGAAGGCTCGCTTCATACTAGGAAATGGCAAGATCAAGCTGGTGTAGAGCGCCAAACAACAGAAGTAGTAATCCAGTCTTATAATGGAACTATTATGATGCTGGAAGGGCGTCCTTCTGGTGGCGGCAAAGGAGATGATATGCATAGAGACCCAATGAGCGTGGGCGATAAGAGCGATCATAATTTCGAAGTTGAACGCTTAGATGATGAGATACCTTTCTAAATGAACCTGCCATTATCAAGCTTAGGTTATAGGTCGGGCGTTGGCATAATGCTGGTGAACGACAGTAATAGAGTTTTTGTTGGCAAAAGAATAGAGCGCTTCCAGGGCATGAGCGCATGGCAAATGCCCCAAGGCGGTATGGATGATAATGAAAGCCCTATAGAGGCGGCTAAACGAGAGCTGCTTGAAGAAACAGGCGTTAATTCTGCAGAAATTTTAGCTGAGCACACTGAGTGGCTATATTATGACCTTCCCTCAGAATTAATAGGGAAAGTGTGGGGAGGTCGTTATCGTGGACAAAAACAAAAGTGGTTTTTGATGCGTCTAGTAGGTGGTGATAGCCAGATCAATATACATACCTCGCATGCGGAATTTAATGAGTGGAAGTGGGAGAGAGTAGAAAATCTCGAATCTATAATTGTGCCTTTTAAGCGAGATATTTACCGCAAAGTTATAACGCAGTTCGCCCCTTTACTTGATATATAGCTAAAACATTTTAAGGTGTGGTCTAAATTTTTAGGCAATGCCAATTTTGTAGAAAAATATTACTAGATCTTTAGCGCAAGTTAGTGTATAAGGTTGGGTTCTATATGGAAGTTTACAGGTTGTAAAATGGCAGTACCTAAGAGGAAAACGACCCCTTCACGTCGTAACATGAGGAGGTCTCACGATAAATTAAAAGCTCTTAACATAAGCTTTGATAAAAATACTGGCGAGCCTAAGCTTGGCCATAATATCTCATTGGCAGATGGGTTTTATGATGGTAAGCAGGTTTATGTTACCAGAGCTCAGAAAAAAGCTATGAAGGCTGAAGCTGCAGGTGAAGCAGAATCAGGCTCTGAAGCTATGCAAACACAAAATGCTTAAATATTTTAAGTAAGCGTTTTTGATTAATGGGTAAAAGTATAGTTATCAGCGTAGATGTAATGGGTGGTGCTAACGCGCCTCTCTCTGTTATCTCTGGGTTAGAGCTATTCTGCAAAGAAAACAATAGCACTTCGTTTCTGTTATACGGAAGAGAAACTGAAATAAGGCAACTTGTTGAAAAAACTAAACACCTCAAGAACTTTTGTAAAATCATAGACTGTGAAACAGTTGTTTCTGATGATGAGCAACCAGTAAAAGCGGCAAAAACTGGCATTAACTCTAGTATGCGAAAAGCTATAGAAGCAGTTAAAAGTGGGGCAGCTAATGCTTGCGTTTCTTCTGGAAACACTGGAGCACTTATGGTGATGTCTAAAATGGTGCTTGGTATGCTTTCTGGCATTAAACGGCCTGCTATTGTTTCTATTTTCCCCAATCGCACCCATGGTACCGTAATGCTCGATTTAGGAGCTAATGCTGAATGTGACCCACAGCATTTAATGCAATTTGCTATTATGGGCGTTTGCTTTGCGAAAGTAATACTTAAAAAAGAAAATCCTTCCATAGGTATTTTAAACGTTGGTGTGGAAGAATATAAGGGGCGAGAGCTTGATAAAAAGCTTTCACAAATGTTAGCAACAAGTGGTTTAAATTATCATGGTTTTGTTGAAGGGCATGATTTATCCGAAGGTACAGTTGATGTTGCTGTCACAGATGGATTTACCGGCAATATTGCCCTTAAAGTAGCAGAGGGTGTTGCAAAGACCTGTATGCATTATATGAAAACTGGATTTAAATCTAGTTTAATATCTAAACTTGGTGCATTACTCGCTGCAAGAGGTTTGAAAAAATCTTTTAGTATTATAGACCCTAGGCATTATAATGGAGCTATGTTTATAGGCGTAGATGGAATTGTGGTCAAAAGCCATGGATCCTCTGATGAAATAGCGTTTGCAAATGCACTTAGTGTTGCAGAAAAATTAGCAAAGGATAAAATAAATAAAAACATTAACTCAACAATAGAGCAACACACCACAAGCACTGCTAGCTCTATTGTATCTAAAATTAAGCATAGCTTAGGACTTGAGTAACAATGCCCAACATACAAATAAATTCAAAAATCATCGCTGAAGGCGTGTACCTACCAGTCAGGGTAGTTAGTAACTCAGATCTTACCAAAAATCTGGATACCACTGATGAATGGATCACTGAACGCACTGGCATTAAATCTCGTCATATAGCAGCAGAGGATGAAATGACCTCTGATTTGGCTTTAGCTGCCCTCCTAGATGCACTAAATCGGTACAACATAGATAAGGAAAGTATAGATGCGTTAATAATCGCTACTACAACTCCAGATCAGATTTTCCCATCTACAGCAGCTATAGTTCATGGCAAAGTGGGATTAAAACAGGAATGCTTTAGCTTTGATCTTGCCGCAGTTTGCTCTGGGTTTATTTATGCTATGTCTATGGCGGATAGTTTAATAAAGTCTGGGTCTGCAAAACGTGTCGCAGTAATTGGCGCTGAAGTCATGTCCCGCATTTTGGATTGGAACGACCGCTCCACTTGCATACTTTTTGGGGATGGCGCTGGGGCTATTATCCTTGAAGCCACAAATGAGCAAAACACTGGTATTCTAGGATATAATCTATTTTCAGATGGAGCTTGCAAAGATATTTTAAAGGTGAGTGGAGGTGTTTCAGCTGGGCAGATGGATGCCAAAGTATTGATGAATGGTCGAGAAGTATTTAAAAATGCTGTAGACAAAATGGCAGTTGCAAGCGCTAAACTACTTTCTTCCCTAAATATAAACATTGGCGATGTTAAATGGGCGATTCCACACCAAGCTAATCAAAGAATCTTGGATGCAGTTGCGCAAAAATTAAAATTACCAAAAGAGAAAATGATCTCCACAGTTGCAACCCACGCAAACACTTCCGCTGCCTCTATTGCGCTCGCCTATTCAAATGCTGTGCGTAACGACCTTATAAAGGATGGAGATATTATCATTATGGCCGCATTAGGCTCTGGTCTCACTTGGGGATCTTTAGTTTATAAAGCTTAACAAAATAAGGAGAATTTAGTTTGCGTGGGATTGAAGTAGATATAGATAAATTTATATCGGGAATTAAAGATGCAGATGAAATCAATTATTATCTTGATGTCGTAAAGGATTTAGCAGATATCTATGCTGCTGATGCTAATAATGAATTATGGAGATTAGGGGACTGGTACATAAATGTTGCAGGTATTGCGCTAGTATATCATAAAATGGAGACTTTTGACATCCTAGTAAAAAGAATTCCAACGCTTATGTTTCGCACTGCAATGGATTTTGAAGATGGAAGCCGGATATTTTCTAAGACGCCTCTTGATATAGCGGCTGTGCGTTTTATAAGCCCGCATTTTGTAAGCACGATTCTTTCTCATGAAGCGCTTCGCAGCTATGCAACTAAAAGCCCTGAATGGTATACACAAATGGTTTCTACTAGCTTAGAGCTGGCAATAGCGAATTTTGTTCCCCCTATGACAGATAATCAACTAAGGGTAATAAGGCTTTTGGAAGGGGCTTTAATACAAAGATAGAGCTAATCCTAGTTTTAAGCCGATAAAAATTGCTTTGTGATATAATGGATGTGTTTTATAATATGCATATATAGTTATGAGTACTACTATGGTTACTAAAAAAATTGACCACTTCAGGTCGTTCATAAAGAAACACGAAGCTTCTATTCATGAGGCCGGATCTCTCAAGAATGTCAATCTATCCGTTAGAGAGTTTGAATGCCTCTACCTAACATTACTTTGGAAAAACTTCTAAAGAAGTTGCTCGAGATTTAAATATCTCTAATAAAACAGTGGAATCACATATTTTGAAGGTGAAGTTAAAAACCAATATGCACACCAAGTCTAAGTTGATGTTGTTTATTAGGTTCTTTATCTATATAAATTCGTTAAAATAAAATTTTATTTTGAGATTAGGTATAAGGCAGTAATCCTATAAGGTTCACTGCCTTGTTTAAATTTTGCATAATGTGTTTTCATTATATATTACGAGAAGAATTACAACATTCTTCCATGTACTCTATAAAATTAGTTAAAGAATTACAGATTTCTTCTATATCACAAGCATTTATTTTGGCGCCCTCTGGTTTCAAAAAAAGCTGGTCTATAGCAGTTTCACATAATTCTTCACCTATATCTATAGTATCAGTAACTATATCTTCACAAGCTTTGCAAAAACTATCAAAGCCATCATTGGTAAAGAATTTGTTTCCTAGCTTCATTATCTCGTTAAACGACCTTTTAATGTGGCGTTCGTTAGTTTTTATTTTATTATTTTTCATTTTATTACCTATTATTAATTGTTAAAAATTTATAAGCTAATCAATATCGATAACGCTTATAAATTATGAACTGAAAATTTATTTCCTGTTCATAGTTGGGATATTAACAATTTCGCAGTAACTTAATAAGTCAGGAGGGATACTTAAGTAATAATTACTGATGTTTGGCAGTAATGAAAAAGAACCTTCTGTAGCGCACCCACCTAGCAGCCAGTGCTTTGACTTACTGCGTAAGTAATAGGGAGATTATTGAATTTATTTAAAGGGCAATTTATTTTGAGATTTGGTATTACATATACATTCCACCGTTTACATCTATAACTGCCCCGGTTATGTACCTAGCCTCATTAGATGCTAAAAATACAGCTGTTGCTGCTATGTCATTTGGTTCGCCGAAGAAGCCAACAGGTATCTTAGCCTTGATCTTTTCTTTTACCTCATCCTTAATTGCATCAGTCATAGGAGAAGTTATAAACCCTGGCGCAATGCAATTTGCTGTCACCCCTCGTGATGAGCCTTCCAAAGCTACGGATTTTATCATCCCTATTAGCCCTGCTTTTGATGCTGCATAATTAGTTTGGCCAAAATTGCCAGATCTTCCTACAACTGAAGAAATTCCTATAATCCTGCCTGATCTGCGCTTACTCATAGCTTTAAGCGCCTCGCGACTTAGGATAAATGCTGATTTTAGATTTACGCTGATAACATCATCAAATTCTTCATCACTCATGCGAATCATCAGGTTATCTCGTGTGATGCCGGCATTACATACTAATATGTCAACCTGACCAGCAACACTTTCAGCTTTTGCAAATAGTTCTTTGGTTGCAACAGGGTCTTTCAAATTAGATGGGATAACATATACACGTTCTTTAAGCTCTGCTGCTAGCACATCTAATAATTGTGTGCGCGTTCCCGAGATTACAACGGTTGCACCTTGCTCATGCATTTTAGTTGCAATCATATGTCCTATGCCCCCGGTCGCACCGGTTATTAAAGCTACTTTACCAGTTAAGTCGAACATCTATCCTCGCGCAATTATAATTGTGATAAAAAACTTTCTATATCATCTGGCTCCGATATGCTAGTAGAAACAGCATTTGGACACATACGTTTGCAAATGCCTGAGAGCACACTACCTGGCCCAATTTCTAAATATTTATCAACGGAGTGAGAATTTAAGTATTCAATAGTTTCGCGCCAACGCACCCTGCTTACTATTTGCTCAACTAGGCTTTCTATTATATCGCTCTCTTCATTTACTAACTTAAGGTTATAATTGGCAATTAATTTTATTTTTGGCTGTGAAATGTGAACTTCTCTCATTGCCGCTCTAACTTTTATTGATGCCTGTTGCATCAGTGAGCTATGAAAAGCCCCGCTTACCTTAAGTTTTATCGCTCTTCTAAAGCCGAAGTCAATCGCCGCATTTTCGGCCCAGTTTATAGCTTCAATGCTGCCGCTTATCACTATTTGCCCAGCGCCATTATCATTAGCTATTTCACATATTCCATGTTCAGCAGCAGCTGCCACTAAATCTTCTGCTTCCTCAATGCCTGCGCCCATTAAGGCTAGCATCCCAGAATACATTTTATTAGCTACTTCATTCATTGTAGCGCTTCTAACTTTAAGAATTTTAGTTGCATCCCTAAGGCTAAAGGTTTCAGCCGCAACGTGGGCGCTGTATTCCCCAAGTGAATGACCACACACATAGTCACATAAATCTTTTGCCTTTTTTCCACTTTGCTTTTCTAATGCGCGTAAGGCTGCAATCGAAACTGCCATTATGGCAGGCTGAGCATTTTGGGTTTGGGTAAGTTCTTCTATTTCACCAGTGAAGATAAGCTTTGATAAATTGAAGTTTAGCGTATCATCTACTTCTTGAAATACCTCTTTGGATTCAGAGAATGTATCAAAAAGCTCTTTCCCCATACCTATAAATTGAGATCCTTGCCCTGGGAAAATTAAAGCTGTGGTCATATTTTTATTCCTTTTAATTTTTTTGTCGCACTTCCTTACTGCATGCTCTGCAACATACAATACTAAATCTCAAAATAAATAGAGAATTAATTCATATCTTTTGGCAAATTTACTTGGTAAAAAATTGATGAATATTAAAATATTCAGCTGCTTTTTTCCCTTCACACTTTGCCAAAATCTTGCATTACTATCTCAATTTATTTTGAGATTTAGTATAATGACACCAAGTTTTAAAACAAGAGGTAACACAACATGAAAACTTTAAATTATCAAATTCAACTATTGTCGCAAAATCAGGCAATGAAAGAATTCACTATAAACCACTCTCTTAACAAAATAAGTTGGCTTCTGAATAGAGCTATTATTGATTTCACCGCTGAATTGCCAGCTCAAAAATCTGAAGGCGATATGTATATTATCACTGCTTCAAATCAAGCACCTGCTGAAATGAGAAATAAAATTTTTATTTATCTGGATGGGGATTGGCAAATGATTGAGCCTGGAGAGCGTGCGCTCTTTTATATAAGTGGCAAAAAAGCTTTTTACATATTCTTACAAGGGGAATGGAAGGCGGCATAATAGCTTTTTTCGAGAAGCTAATAATTAGGAATTTAATCATACTCCCCGACATCGGGAGGCAAGCCATTGATTTCTATAAGATAAATTGTCCTTAGATAGTTATAATATTGAATCCACCAAACATATTTTTAAAGGAAAAGCGCTGGCCGGGGGGTATGGAATTTAATATTAACACCCAACTACAAACTGTGCTTCTGTAGATTGTTGAATCTGTTCAATACTTATAGATGCTGGTTTTTGTACAAGTATTAGTTTCTCATCTACAATATCAAATATTCCATAGTCGGTGATGATTCTGTTTACCACTTTCTTACCAGTTAATGGAAAGGTGCAATTTTTCACTATTTTTGGTGTGCCATCTTTTGCCACGTGATGCATTAAAACAACTACCCTTTTTGCTCCAGCAACTAGGTCCATAGCGCCGCCCATTCCTTTTATCATTTTGCCTGGAATGCTCCAATTAGCTATATCTCCTGCTTCTGATACCTGCATAGCGCCTAAAATTGTAAGGTCTATATGCCCGCCGCGCACCATCGCAAATGAAGTAGCGCTATCAAAATAGCTGCCATGAGGAAGTATTGTTGCGGTATCTTTGCCGGCAGTTATTATGTCGGGATCCACTTCATCTGCTCTAGGGCTAGGGCCCAGACCTAACATGCCATTTTCGCTATGCAAGATAATGTTATGACCTTGAGGCAGAAAATTGCAAACCTCCACTGGCATGCCTATGCCAAGGTTTACATAGTATCCATCCTTTAACTCAGTTTGGGCTGCAATTTTACACATCTCTTCAGGAGACCAAGCCATTAAACTACTCTTTATTTATTGATAATCTTTCAATCCTTTTTTGCTGAGGGCCAGCAAAAATACGGTTTACATAAATGCCAGGTGTGTGGATAATATCTTTATCCAAAGACCCAACTTCCACTATTTCCTCTACTTCTGCAACAACTACCTGCGCAGCAGTTGCCATTATTGGATTAAAATTACGAGCTGTTTTCCTATATACAAGATTACCTTCAGCATCTCCCTTCCAGGCTCTTACTATTGCAAGATCCGCCTTGAGCCAATGCTCCATTATGTATTCCGCACCATCAAATATACGATGTTCTTTGCCTTCTGCTATAACAGTTCCTAAGCCAGTTTTAGTGAAAAAAGCTGGGATGCCAGCCCCTCCTGCACGGATGCGCTCTGCTAAGGTTCCTTGTGGTAGCAAATCAACTTCAAGCTCTCCGCTTAAAACTTGGGCAGCAAAAAGCTTATTCTCTCCTACGTATGAAGATATCATCTTTTTGATTTGGTTAGTTTGAAGGAGTATGCCAAGCCCAAAGTCATCTACTCCACAATTATTGCTTATAATAGTTAGGTTTTTGATTCCACTTTCCCTTATAGCTGCTATAGAGTTTTCTGGTATCCCGCAAAGGCCAAAACCACCAACCATGATGGTTTGGTTATCTTTTATGAGACCCGTAAGGCAGCTATGTGCATCTGAATAAACTTTGCTAGGCATGCAGTAAAATATAAATTCGCAGAAATGTTAAGATTTTATTAACAAGAAGTCAACTGATCATTCAACGAATTATACCAAAACTCATATTTAATAAGTCATATGTGCTTGAATTTTCAAAGAGGTGGGAAGATAAAAAAGTCAGTAATATGAACATACCCCTATCTTTTTTATCAACCAAAATATTTGGAAAGGCAAGATACAGATGGCTTATTAAATATGAGTTTTGGTATTAATTGATTTATCTAGTGTTCCTAGGGACGATGATTTGCTTGCAGCAACAGAGATGATTTGTTACCCTGATTCAAAATAGATCTCTTCGAAAACTCGCTTCTGGTAGCAGGGTGCAAGGAGCTCGCGGAGCGGAAGACCGGAGTGTATTAAATATACAATGAGGATCTGAGCACCGAAGCGACGTCGCAAGCTGCAGCAGAAGTAGAGTTTCCGAAGAGATCTAATGAAAACGCTGAAAATTTAACAGTATGGACCAAAGTATTTTATCATCACTAAAATCAGCAATAGAAAATGCTAGTTTAGACGGGTTTATAATTCCTTCCAATGATGAATTTCAAAATGAATATGTGCCAGATCATCTCAACCGCCTTCGTTATGCAACAGGATTTACTGGGTCCAACGGGGTAGCAATAATCACGCTAAAGAAGAGCGCATTTTTTACAGATGGAAGATATCTGCTGCAGGCAAGTAAACAGTTAAGTAAAGAATTTACCATTTTAGATGTGGGTGAAAAAAGTTCATGTGATTGGTTTGATTTAGGGTTGGAAAAAGGGGCGGTACTAGGGTATGACCCAATGCTACATACCAAAGACAACTTAGCTTATTATGGAAAACTAAGCAGTAAATATGGGTTTGTTTTAAAGCCTGTAGCAAATATTGTGGACCAAATATGGAGCCGTAAAGAAGAGCAAATTAAAGCCGCATTTGAGCTAAACATAAAATACTCAGGAAAAGATTACTTAGTTAAATTTCAAGAAGTTATTGCCAAGATAGAAGATAAAGCAACACACCTTCTTTTAACCAACAGCGATGAAGTTTGTTGGCTACTAAATATTAGGGGTGCTGATACTCCATACACACCATTTTTGCTTAGCTTTGCGCTGCTAAGTAGGAATGGCGCATTGCAACTATTTACCGACCCCAGAAAAGTAAAATTTACGCAGAAGAATGTAGAGGTGTTAGGGTTAGAGAAGATAGAATATATCCTAAAAAATGCTGCATGTGTGCAGGTAGACAATGCTAAAACACCAGTAAAGTTTTTGCAAATTCTTGAGGGTAGGGCGCTAAGTGCTAAAAGCCCAGTAGAGCAATTAAAGGCGTGTAAAAATCCAGTGGAGGTTGATGGCTTCAGGAAGGCGCATAAGCTTGATGGCATCGCGCTTACTAAATTCATAAAATGGTTAGAAGGCCAAGAGCAAATAAATGAGGTTCAAGCGGCGGAGAAATTATTGGAACTTAGACAGGAATCGGATTTATTTGTTTACCCGAGTTTTGCAACTATTTCAGCATATGGTGCAAATGGCTCAATAATACATTACAAGCCTTCAAGCGAGCAAAATGCACAGATAGGTAAAGATAATTTTTATTTATTAGACTCCGGTGGCCAATATTATTGTGGTACAACAGATGTGACTCGCACATTGCATTTAGGGAAGCCAACTGCAGAACAAAAAAGGTTATTTACGCTTGTGCTTAAAGGGCATATAGATTTAGCAAAAGCAAAATTTTCCAAAGGTACCACAGGGGTTCATTTAGATGCGCTTGCGCGTGCACCACTATGGCAAGAGGGTTTGGATTTTGCCCATAGCACTGGTCATGGGGTAGGGCATTTTCTTTCGGTTCATGAAGGACCACAGCGAATAGGAAAGGGGCTTTCAGGCGCAGTCGCACTAGAGCCTGGTATGATAGTTTCTAACGAACCAGGGTATTATGAAGATGGTAAGTTTGGTATCCGCATAGAAAGCTTAATGTTGGTTAAGGAGTCTACCCATAAAAATTTCTTAGAATTTGAAACTTTAACTATGGTTCCAATCCAAGAAAATTTGATTGATTATGGTATGCTAGATAACGCACAGCTAGAGTGGCTTAAGAATTATCATACTACTGTGGAGAAGTTGGTGTAACTAAATTGGTATAGCTAAGTCAGTATAAAAAAGATATGATAAATTGCACGAACCGTCATTCCGAGGTGGCTTGTCCACCGTGGGAATCCAGGCATAATATCTTGCGTA
>JAQSWL010000042.1 GCA_029266655.1 Candidatus Midichloriaceae bacterium
CTGCGAATGCGGCGTGCCGCATGCGGCAGTCCAGTTCTTCTTTTGTTATTTTCTGGATTGCCACGAAGCTCAAGTGGGCTCCTCGCAATGACACTCATTATATTTCAGCCATTTAGACATTTTTTGACGGTGCCTTATCCATTATTCGCGTAATTAGTACTAATAGTGCAAGGACGATACCTATAAAATAGTTGAATCGACGCAGGGAGACCTAGTAATACAGATGGGAAATAGTATTAACCTGCCATAGCAGAAACTCCGGTAGAGCCGAATCCGCCCGCACCGCGCTCGGTTTCATCTAGGCTTTCTACAATATTCCAATTAACTCGTGAATATTGAGTCACGATCATTTGAGCAATGCGCATGCCACGTTCAATTTTAAACTCTTTATCACTTAAATTTATAAGTATAGCGCATACTTCGCCTCTATAATCAGCATCAATGGTGCCAGGGGCATTAGGAACCGATATACCGCTTTTAAGGGCTAAACCTGATCTAGGGCGTATTTGTGCTTCGTACCCTTCTGGTAGCGCAATGCTAATGCCAGTTGGAACTGCGCAGCGCTCAAAAGGTTTTAGAATAATAGCTTCATCAATTGCTGCTACTAAATCCATTCCAGCACTATGAATAGTTGCATAAGAAGGTAGAGCGAGTTCTTTTAAATTAGGTAATTTTTTTATTGAAACAAATGCGGTATTTGACATATATGACCTCAATTAATTATAGTAATTTTTTTAGAAGAATCTTTGTTGAAGATTATACCTTCATCTTGCTTCAAGTCATACTGTTTTTTCTGGTTAATTTTTTCCTCACTTTTCTCTTGCATTAGCCCCATAAGGTCATCAAATACTTCTTTCCTGCCCCAATTTATATTCTTATCAACCTTGGCAAAGACATTTCCTTTGTAGTCAATTAATATGGTAGTAGGGACGTTTTTAACCCCCATAGATGCCATAGCATGTTTTTTGGCATCCAAATAAAAATCTAAGTTTTTTATCTTCAAATTTTGATAATATGATTTTACATGCCCATAATCTTTATAGTCCTCGGAAATAGGTAATATAATCAAATCATTTATGTCCAAAAAGTTAGCGTTAGCTTTCAGTTTATCTAATTGTTTTAATTCTTCCGAACAGCTAGAGCACCAAGTTGCGAAAAAATACATTACGATAAATTTGCCACGAAAATTTTTAAGGGCAATCGCTTCTCCCTCTGAACTCATAAGCGATAACTGTGGCTCAACAAAATTTTCTATTTCTACTTGGTCGCGCAAAAGTGATAAATATTTTTGTTTTTGCGATAATATTGGCTCTAGTAAAAGTGCATCTTCTTCAGTAACTTCCTCAGAAAGAGCTAGGTTGCTGTATAAAAGCAAAGCAGCACAGCTTATAATGAAAAAAGTAATAAATGTTGGTGAGAAACTATAGAAAGTAGCTTTTTTTGAAAATTCCATCTTGCACGTTTTGTTAAAATGAATTACACCTTAACAAAAAATTAACAATATCCAAGGGATAAATTATGGCTTTCAAAAAAGTTAAGTTGAAGAAAATTGAAGATCTAACCGCTTTAAGCAATGATAATTCTACATTATCGTTTAAAGAGAAGGATGAATTTTTAAATGGATTCTCACCAGAAAATGAAAATGCGGCTTTGGATCCAAAAGTTTTTAGCTATATATCAACTTTGGGTGAGGATCATGTTTTATTCCCGCATGCGATTGAATCTTTAAAAGCTCAATTTAAAATGCATATTAAAAGGAATATAATTCCAGAGCTAGAAGGTAAGCAACTTATCGAAGCATTAAATAAAATTAACAAAGAGCTAATCGGTCAAAAAACTCTAAATGCTAGCAATGTGTCTATCTATGAATTCATTGCGCAAAAGGTTAAGCAGATGGCTCCTGAAGCTTATAAGTGGTATTTTATTGCTAGATCTGAGTCTGCTCAAACTGCTGGAGATGTGCGTCTTTGGGTGCGTAATGCTGTAGATGTTTTGGATTCTTCTTTGCAAAAACTTCAATCCACCTTGCTTGATAAGTCTGAAGAAACTGTGAAAACTATTTTTCCAGCAAATGCTAATTCACAATTGTATCAACCGACTTCATTTGGGCATCATCTACTAGCATTTGTTGAGATGTTTGGCAGAGACCGTGCTCGCTTTAAAGATGCAAGAGATAGGATAAATAAATCTCCTTTTGGTTCTGGAGAGATAGTTGGAAACTCCTTTAATATTAATAGAGATATGGTGGCGAAGTCTTTATCATTCGACAGCTCCATGTCTAACTCTGTTGATGCAATTTGCAGTAAAGACTTTTTAATTGAGTTTGTATCTTCGATTGCTACTGCTTTTACAACTATTTCAAGGCTTGCTGGAGAGATGATATCTTGGCACAGCACCAGAAATAGGTTTATTAACTTTGACTCAAGTATAGTGGTGCACAGTTCAGTGCTGCCTTATAAAAGAGACCAGTTAGCATTAGAATCTATGAGAGCTAAAGCTAGCAAGTCTTTTGGTTCTTTAATGTCATTACTCTCAATAGTTAAGGATTTGCCATTAGAATATTCTGAAGATTATAAGCAAATGATGGAGCCTGCTTTTAGCACTTTCAAAGACTTCAATGATTCTCTCGAAGTTATGGCAATGATGGTGAGTAACTTCACTATAAACCGTAAAATTATGAAAGAAGCATCTTGCAAGCATTTCTCCACGGCTCAAGATTTAGTTGACTGGATAGTGCAAAAATCTCAAATAACACCTGATGAAGCAAGTAAGCGCGCAAGGGATATCATAAATTATGCAATAGAAAAAGATAAGAAGCTTTCATTGCTTGAAATTGATGAAATAAGAAAATTTGAGCCATTAGCGGATGATGATATTTATAGCGTGTTAATACCTTCACGTGCGATTATATCCAGGAGAAGTGGAAATGGGTCTAACCATGTCCAAATTAAAAAATCTATAAGAGCTGCTAAAAGGGCGTATTTATAATAGAGTAATTTAATATTTGATCTTCAAATAAATTGCCCTTTAAATAATACTAAATCTCAAAATAAATAGAGCATTAAAGCGCATCTTTTGGCAAATTCACTTGGTAAAAAATTGATGAATATGTAAAATATTCAACTACTTTTTCCCTTCGCACTTTGCCAAAACCTGGCTTTACTATCTCAATTTATTTATGAGATTTGGTATAATTTTTAACAATTCTTTCCCTGCTGACGGAGTCAGCAAAAGCTCTGGCTCAAAAAATTTGTATATAGTAGACGCTATGCGCCTGCATATACAATTTGCCCCCGCGGCCAGAGCTTTTCTACCTAAGTATTGCTGAAACAGCTGCAATAATAACTACGGGGAGGCAATTTATTTTGTGGAAATGGTATAAGTTTTATGGCTTCAATATTATAACCTCCTGATGGCAATTTATCTTATATAAATCAGCTGCTTATGCTGCGATGTTGAAAGGGGTGCATCTATGGCTAAATTTGCATAAAAAAGCAATTTATTTTAAATTTTGGTATAAATTCTCCCAGAAATATCCATATTTCTTGACTTTATCTAACTATAGCGCTACCATGAATTGTATAAAAATTAATTGGAGGTTGTGTTATGGCTTTGAAAAATTTAATCTTACATCCAAGTTCCTCTACAGACTTGCCATCTTCATTTATAGACTTGCAAGATAGAATGAACGACTTATTTAACAATTTTTTCTCAGATATGCCTATAGCTGCCAATTTTGCTGGGGTTAATAAATTCCCAGCAATAAGTATTTCTGAAACCAAAGATGCTGTTACTATAAGAGCGGAGTTACCTGCGATGGATGAAAAGGACATTAAGGTTGAAATTAACCAGGACCGGATCACTATTAGCGGTGAAAAGAAAACGGAGATAGATGAGGAGAAAGAAACTTATCATATCTGTGAGTTATCATATGGGAAATTTGCAAGAACTATAGGGTTGCCATTTGCTGTGGATCCTAAAAAAGTTAAGGCATCTTTTAATAAAGGCGCATTAACTATTAGTGTTAATAAGCCTGAATCAGAGGTGGGTAAGTCTCATAGTATACCAATAAATGCAGAAAAATAAGAGCAGCCTTTTGAGTTGTAAATTTGAGATGCGTTAATATCTGATAAGAACATGCATTCTTATGTGGTGGCTAATGCTTTGTAGAGCAGATGTAAAGTAGTGCCTTATTCCATTTGCGTAAAATAATAAATTTTGAGATTTGGCATCAGATTTCTTTTATACACTTGAGCATGGAAAATCATTGGTATATAATCCAGCCACATTTAACTATAATTTTAAGGGTCGAAATGTCAGTATTAGTAACTAAGCTTGCTCCCGATTTCACTGCTGCTGCGGTAATGCCGGACAATTCAATTAATCCATCATTCAATTTGAAGTCTTACTTAAACGGTAAGATTGGGGTGTTATTTTTCTATCCGCTGGATTTTACATTTGTTTGTCCTTCAGAAATTCTTGAATTTAATACAAACCTAAAGATGTTTCAAGAGGAAGGCGCTGAGCTCGTCGCTGTTAGTGTAGATTCGCAATTCACACATCTTGCTTACAAGAATACCAAAATAGCAGATGGTGGTATTGGTAGCATTCAATTTCCAATGGTTGCAGATTTAACTAAGCAAATTGCTCGTGATTACGATGTTTTATTTAATAATTCAGTAGCGCTTAGAGGCACTTTCCTTATTGATCAAGAATTTAAAGTTCGCCATCAGCTAGTTAATGATTTGCCACTAGGTAGAAATATTGAAGAAGCTTTAAGAATGGTTAAAGCCCTCAAATTCCATCAGCAACATGGTGAAGTTTGCCCCGCTAATTGGAACAAAGGTGAAATTGGTATGAAACCTACTCAAGACGGAGTTGCTGACTATTTAGCAAGTAAGTATCAAGAAGCTAAATAACTTAGGAGCTTAATTATGGATAAACATATTCCTATACAGGTTTTGATTATAGGGTCGGGGCCTGCTGGATATTCTGCGGCTATTTACTCATCTAGAGCGGGTCTTGATACGCTTTTGATTACAGGGTCTGAACCTGGTGGCCAGCTGACTGCAACAACAGATGTAGAGAACTACCCTGGCTTTGCTGAGGTTATTCAAGGCCCATGGCTTATGGAGCAAATGGAGGCTCAAGCTAAAAACGTTGGGGTTAAAGTTATAAATGATAAAATCTCAGAAGTTGATTTTACCAGCCGCCCATTTACATGTAAGAGTGAAAATGGCTCTACCTATTCAGCTCAAACTGTAATAATCTCAACAGGTGCGCAGGCAAAATGGCTTGGTGTTAAAGGCGAATCTAAATATCAAGGTTTCGGTGTTTCGGGTTGCGCTACCTGTGATGCTTTCTTTTATCGCGGCAAAGAAGTTTTGGTGGTAGGCGGTGGCAACACGGCGGTTGAGGAGGCGATTTATCTAACCAATCATGCATCTAAGGTGACGGTTGTGCACCGTAGGGATTCATTTAGAGCAGAGAAGATAACTCAAGAACGCTTATTTTCTAATCCTAAAATAAATGTGATATGGGATACAGTAATTGAGGAAGTTTTGGGTGAGGAAAATCCTCTTGGTGTTACCGGAGCTCTATTGAAAAATGTGAAAACTGGCGCTCTTACAGAAATTAAAGTTGATGGTATTTTTGTAGCTATAGGGCATACACCTAATACCGCTATATTTAAGGGTAAAGTAGGCATGGATGAAGAGGGGTATATAATCACCAAGCCTGATTCTACGGAAACCAATATACACGGGGTATTTGCTGCAGGAGATGTGCAAGACAAGGTGTATAGACAAGCAATAACTGCTGCAGGTACTGGATGCATGGCGGCATTACAGGTAAATAAATTTTTACAGGAGCATGTATGACCAATTTCAAAGATCAAGATTTTACATTAGAGCAAAAAAAGCAAACATGCTCTGTTTGGTTCAGGGAGCTTAGAGACATGATATGTGCTGAATTTGAGCTTATAGAACAAGAGCGTGGTTCAGATGCAAAATTTTCTCGCAAAAATTGGGATAGAGCTGGCGGTGGCGGCGGCGAAATGTCGATTATGCGTGGTGAAGTTTTTGAAAAAGTAGGTGTTAATATATCCACTGTTCATGGTGAGTTCCCCGAAATATTAGCCAAACAAATGCCTGGTACTGAAAAAAATGCAAATTTTTGGGCTTCCGGTATTTCATTGGTTGCGCATATGAAATCTCCTAAAGTTCCATCTGTACACATGAATACTCGCATGATTGTAACCGATAAGCTTTGGTTTGGTGGCGGGGCTGATCTTACACCTACTTTTGAAATTGCGGAAGATACTGCTGATTTCCACAATGCTTTTAAGGAAGCATGTGATAAATATAATCCGGAATTTTACCCTAAATATAAAAAAGAATGTGATGAATATTTTTTTATAAACCATCGTAATCAGCCTAGAGGGGTTGGTGGAATATTTTATGACTATTTCAATACTGGGGATTGGAATGCAGATATGGACTATACTAAGGATGTAGGGTTAGCATTTTTAAACATATTCCCTAAACTTGTTCGAAGAAATTATGCCTTAAGCTGGGGTGAAGAAGATAAGGAAAAACAACTGGCTAAAAGGGCTTTGTATGCTGAATTTAATCTTATATATGATCGTGGTACTAAATTTGGATTTTTAACAGGTGGTAACACAGAGGCAATTTTGATGTCTTTACCACCTTTATGCGCTTGGAGATGAGCTATTTATGAACACTTATAAATCAGGTATGGGTGCTTTTTTAGGAAAGATGTTGATTGCTACTCCATCGCTTGATGAATCTATATTTCAAAGAGCATTAGTATTTATTTGCTCGCATGATGATGAAGGTGCCATAGGGGTTATTTTTAATAAACCTAGTGGAATTATAAAATCCAAAGATATTTTTGATGCGTTTAACATAAAAAGAAGGTTTAAAATTAACCGCAAATATATTATATATAATGGCGGCCCAGTTGAAGATGATAAACTGTTTATCCTAAGTGGAAACTTAGAGCAAAGTGCAGGTAATATGGTCTTGCCTACATTGTATACGAACGCAGAAGCTTTTCTTTTAGACGTTGCTAAAGGGGAAAATGATAATAAGTTTTTGATTTGCAAAGGTTTTTGTGGCTGGGGTCCTGGTCAATTAGAGCAGGAAATTAAACAAAATTCTTGGATAGTTTCTGATTTAAGCCTGGGTGCTTTATATAATGGCAAACCAGAATTAAAATGGGAAAAATTTATCAAGAAAATTGGAATCAAGAATTTGGACAGATTAGTTTCATATTCTGGAAATGCATAAAAATTTATAGAGATTAAGTTAATGAGACAAATACTAGAATTTACGACAAACCGTAATTTTTTGATGCTAATTGTGTTCTTACTGGGGTATGGGATTTGGAACCTACCTATACCAGATGGAATAAGCGAGAAAGCTTGGCATATGTTTGCTATTTTTATAGCAACTATATTTGCTATTATTACCAACCCTCTGCCAATGGGAGCGAGCTCTCTTATTGCGATAATATGCTGCGTGCTTACTGGCACATTAACTTTAGAAGAATGTTTAGCAGGATTTGGCTCTGAGACTGTATGGCTTGTGGTATTTGCATTCTTTATTTCTCTAGGTTTTATAAAAACTGGTTTGGGCTCTAGATGCGCTTATTACTTTATATCCAAATTTGGACATAGTACTTTAGGTCTTTCATATGGTTTAGTTTTAGCAGAGCTTACCCTCTCACCGCTTATACCAAGTGTAACTGCGCGTGGTGGGGGCATCATATTTCCTATTGCTAAATCATTATGTAAGTCTTATAGCGATCAGAATCATACTGGCGTTTCTTGCAGAACTAGCGCTTTTATAATGAAAGTGTGCTTTCAATCAAATGTTATTACTAGTTCTATGTTTTTAACTGCTATGGCAGCAAACCCCCTTGTTGTAAGATTAGCTGCAGATTTTGGAGCTGACATAACATGGCTGCTTTGGGCCTGGGCGGCTCTTATACCAGGTTTGGTGTGTTTAGCTTTAATGCCACTTTTAGTATATTTTTTATACCCACCAACAATTAAACATTCCGATACTGCACCTACTATAGCTCTTGCAAAACTTAAGGAAATGGGTGGCATGAAATTACAAGAGATCATCATGATGATTACTTTTATTATTTTAATTGCCCTTTGGATAGTAGGAGGTAATTACGGGATTTCAGCCACTGCTACTGCACTTATTGGGCTCTCTATTCTATTTGTGACTAAAACCATTAACTTTGATGATGCAATATCAGATAAAGGCGCATGGCATACCTTTATTTGGTTTGCAACTTTGGTAATGCTTTCTGGATATTTATCTAAGCTTGGTCTTATGGCGGTATTTGGAGAGTATTTTAAGAGTATTCTCCCACAAGGCAACCAAGCGCTGGCTATAGGGCTATTGGTTATAGTATACTTTTATATACACTATCTGTTTGCTAGCACTACTGCACATATTACGGTTTTATTCCCTACTTTTTTATTTGTATTAATAAGTTATGGTATGCCGGTAACTATCTCGGCTCTTGTGCTAGGGTTTTTGTCAATCCTATCTGGAGGTATAACTCATTTTAGCCTTGCAAGTGCCCCTATTTTCTTCGGAGATAATCACATGAGCACAAAAAATTGGTGGTTTGTGGGTTTTGTATGCAGTGCCTTTTATCTTATTGTGCTTTCTACAATTGGAATGGCTTGGTGGAAAATAATAGGCCTTTGGTAAAATGTGCTTAAGCTCCAGATGCCAGGTGATATGGGGCTTGTAAATAAATGAACAGAGTGAGTGTTTGGTTTGTCTGAGGTTTGGTAAAGTCAATACAAATATTAAGGATAAATTGAATTATTTATCTTTACCTCAAGGGTAAGTTCGGGCAAAAATTGAATACCTAATAATCATTATTAACACATTAACTAAATATAGAGAAAAAAATGCTTCAACTCTATCGTGGGGATTTGTCACCTAAAAATTCATGGGAACTTTTGTATCGTGAGAGGGATTCTTACGTTGTTGATGTTCGCACACAAGCAGAATGGAGATTTGTTGGCGTCCCTGATTTAGGGGAGCTTGAAGATAGATTGATTAAGATTGAGTGGAGATCTTTCCCAAACATGGAAGTGAACGCTAACTTTGCTGCAGAGCTGATGAAGGTGGTAGCTAATAAAGCATCTCATTTAATATTTATGTGCAGAACTGGTGCTAGGTCGCGCGAGGCTGCTAATTTTATGGCCAATCTAGGTTACATAAATTGTTATAATGTATTATACGGCTTTGAAGGTGATTTAGATGAGAATGGCCATAGGGGCAACATTTCTGGCTGGAAGGCCGAAAAGCTAGCATGGAGACAGGATTAATGAAAGATACCTCATCTTTATTGTTGCATAATAGCCAAATCAGCATTTGGAATGATGTGGCACTTGCGCTTCGCAAAGAGGTGGGGGAGCTAAATTACCGCAATTGGCTAGGGCATTTAACTTTTAAAAGCATTGCTGAAAATACTCTTATTCTATCTGCTCCAACCAAATTTATTCGTGAATGGATAGAAACACATTATCTACATATAATTTCTAAGGTCTGTGCGAATTTTGGTCTTATAGCAGAGTCTATTCAAATAGAGGTGAACGCGGTAAGTGTTCCAGCTGCAAACTCTAATAGACAAATTGAAAGTGAAGCCAGGGATGTTCAAAGCCAATGCGATATATTTGATTTTAATTTAGATCCTAGATTTGTCTTCGACGCATTCATGGTTGGGCAAAGCAACAAAGTTGCATACTCGGCTGCAAAAGCTGTGGCGGAAAATAAGCTGCCAACAAACATTTTATATATTCATGGCGCTGTAGGGCAGGGTAAGACACATTTGTTGCAGGCCATAGCAGCACAAGTTCAAAGTTCAGGTACTGCTCGCAAGCTTGCATATTTAAGCGCTGAAAAATTTATGCACTTATTTTTAAAATATCTGCGCGCTAACGACTTAATTGGATTTAAAGAAAAAATAAAATCCTGCGACATTTTCTTGGTTGATGATCTTCAATTTATTTGTGGTAAAGCTGCGACTCAACAGGAGTTCAGTAACTTACTTAGCGCACTTACAGAAGCAAACAAAATGGTGGTAATTTCTTCAGATTCCACGCCCTTTGCATTGCAACTAGATGCTAGGAGCAAATCTCGCTTAATAGGTGGCTTGGTTGTGGAAATTACTCAATCAGACTATGATCTTAGGCTTGCCATTCTTCAATCTAAAGTCAGTAGGGCTGGTGTAGATGTTGATACTCAAGTGTTGGAATTGATAGCTAAGAATATAGTAGCTAGTAACAGAGAATTGGAAGGAGCAATTAATAAATTAATAGCATATGCCAGCTTCGAACAAACTGAAATAACTACTGCAGATGCGGCAAATTTACTGAAAAGCAATTTAGATGCAGGGCAAGTAACAATAGATTTAGAGAAAATTGTTAATGTAGTCTCTGCTTATTTCTCAATTGATAGCGCTGATATATTATCTAAATCCAGATCGGCCAAATTTACTATTCCTAGACAAATCTGTGCGCTTTTAGCTAAAAATCTAACCACTAAAAGTTTAGTTGATATTGGTATTGGTTTAGGGAAACGGGATCATGCCAGTGTAATTTATTATATAAAGCAGATTGAGCAAAAACGTAAGTCTGATCCAAACCTAGATAAACAGATACAAGAGATTGAAGCATTGTTGCAGGAATATACTAAGCCTTTATAATTTGACTATGCGTTGCTCGATCACTCATGTAGGTTTTACTACATTTCGTTCCTCGCTCCTATATTCAAATTAAAATGCTTTAGCTATAATGCAAGTTTCCGTACTCCCCGCAGCCAGCGCTTTGAATGACTCCACTGGTGGAAGGAGGATTATTGGAATCTATTTAAATAGCAAGACAAGTTTCAATTTATTTTGAAATTTGTTGTAACACTTCAAGTTGTATATTCAAATTGATTTATAACGTTCATTTTATAGCTCTATTATGATCCGGGCTTATTAAGGCGGGATGGAAGTGAATAGACGGCGTATAACCCTAAAAAAGCTGTAAACATGAGATATATAAAAGGAGATATTGGGTTGTTATCGAAGAATTTGTAAAGCAACATAGAAATTAGAGGAGATATACCGCCGAATATGCTAGCTCCTATTCCATATGCTATAGCCGTGTTGGTGTATTTAAATTTTGTATTATTGAAGACTTGGGTAAGTACGTAAGTTGCTGGGGCGAAGAAGCCACTTAGTATAGCTAAGTTCACATAAAAGAGTCATACTAAAAAGGTATTAAAGATGTCGTCTATAGAGCAATATGTTGTTCTGCGTATATGTTTAGCTTGAGCCC
>JAQSWL010000043.1 GCA_029266655.1 Candidatus Midichloriaceae bacterium
GGGCGCCTTATTAAAGTTGTGCTAAATTTTATATAGCGTCCTTACTTTCTTTAGTCAATTCAACTTTCTATCCCTCATCTAATCCCGAACTGGCGTTTAAAATAAATTGCCTCCCTGTAGTGATATTATTGCAGCTGTTTTAACAATACTTAGGCAGAAAAGCTCTGGCCGTGGAAAGAGAATTATTGAAATTTTATTTAAATGGCAATTTATTTGAAGATCGAATATTAAAAAACCTTTATTATCAATAGCTTATTGCCATCTTATATCGAGCTGAGGTTATATTACATGTGCAAAGGCTTAAAGTATGTAGCCATAGCAGCTTCTTTAACTGCTTCTGAAAGACCAGGATGACCATGCGATGTACGAGCTATATCTTCAGCTGCAGCTTTGAACTCCATGCCAACTACAATCTCTTGGATAAGCTCTCCCGCATTAGGCCCAATTATATGAGCGCCTAAGATTTGGTCGGTATGTTTATCCGTTATAATTTTCACAAACCCATCAGTCTCTCCATTTGCACGGGCACGGCTGTTTGCCAAAAATGGGAACTTACCAACAGCATACTCAACGCCAGCTTTTTTAAGCTCATCCTCAGTTTTTCCAACAGAAGCAACTTCTGGATGGGTATATACAACGCCAGGAATTGCACCATAATTAACATGACCATGCTGCCCTGCTATAATTTCAGCAACCGCAACCCCTTCCTCTTCCGCTTTATGCGCAAGCATAGGGCCATATATTACATCGCCGATTGCATAAACATTTGGAATAGAGGTTTGAAATTTATTATTTACTATAATTTTACCTCTCTCATCCGGCTTAACGCCGATTGCATCTAAAGAAAGGTTATCAGTATATGGTCTACGGCCTACAGATACTAACACTACATCTACTAAATGCTTTTGTTGTTCGCCATTAGATGATTCTAACACTACTTCTACACCTTTGCCATTAGTCTTAGCGGACGTAACTTTAGTAGACAATTGAAACTTGATTTCTTGTTTTTCTAAAATTTTCTTAAATTCTTTGGAAATGTCAGAGTCCATTGCAGGTACAATACGGTCAGAAAATTCTACTACCGTTACTTCTGCACCAAGGCGAGACCAAACCGAGCCCATCTCTAAGCCAATATATCCTCCGCCAATTACAATCATCTTGCCTGGCACTTTTGTTAATTCAAGCGCTCCAGTTGAAGATACTATTTGCTTTTCATCAATTGTAATTCCAGGTATATGAGCTACATCAGAACCAGTTGCAATTACAATATTCTTAGCTTTTATTCTTTCTTCGCCTTGCTCGCCCTTAATTAAAATCTCTGTATTAGACACAAAACTCGCATGCCCTTTTATGTAAATAACCTTATTTTTAAGGAATAGACCTTCTATACCATTACAAAGCGTTGATACTACCTTAGTTTTGCGCTCCATCATTTTAGCAAGGTTCAATTTTACTGAACCAACTTCAACGCCATGGTCTTCCATATGAGACGAGGCTTCTTCAAATTTATGAGAAGATTGAAGTAATGCTTTAGATGGTATGCACCCCACATTTAAGCAAGTACCACCCAGCGTGCCTCTTTTTTCTACACAGGCAACTTTTAAACCAAGTTGGGCCGCTTTAATTGCAGCTACATACCCACCAGGCCCACCGCCAATTACCACTACATCAAACTCTCTCATTTCCTTCATATCTCTACACCTAATATTATTTATAAATCAAAAAGCAGCTTTTCTGGGTTTTCCACCATTTGCTTGATCTTAACAAGGAATGTTACCGCTTCTTTGCCATCTACAATTCTATGGTCATAAGAAAGCGCTATATACATCATAGGTCTAATCACTACTTGTCCGTTAACAGCAACTGGTCTTTCTACAATATTATGCATTCCTAATATGCCAGATTGCGGTGGATTAATAATTGGAGTTGAAAGTAAAGATCCATAAGTTCCACCATTGGTTATGCTAAAGGTAGCTCCCGACATATCTGCCATAGTAAGCTTACCATCACGCGCTTTTTTACCCAAAGCTGCAATCCCTTTCTCAATATCAGAGAATGACATTTGATCTATATTTCTAACTACCGGAACAACAAGGCCTTGATCAGTCCCTACTGCTATTCCTAAGTCATAGTAATTTTTATAGACAATTTCATCACCATCTATTTCTGCATTAATTGCTGGAATATCTTTAAGAGCTTTTACCACTGCTTTTGCAAATATCGACATGAATCCAAGCTTAACGCCATGTTTTTCCATGAACTGTTCTTGATATTGCTTACGGATTCTAAACACTTCAGACATATCAACTTCATTAAAAGTTGTAAGTATTGCTGCAGTATTTTGGGAATATTTAAGACGATCTGCTATAGTTTTACGCAGTTTAGTCATTCTCACGCGCTCTTCACGCACCGCGTTAGATGGAGCAGGAGCAACCATTGAAGCATTTAAAACATCACCCTTTGTAATTCTGCTATCTTTACCAGAACCATGAATGTTTGTAATATCCAATCCTTTATCTTGTGCAATCTTTACTGCAGCAGGAGAAGCTATGATTGAATTACCAACAGGTTGAGCAGTAGTAGCTACAGTAGCAGGCTGAGCTATAGCAGCAGGAGCTGGGGAAGCAGCTGTTACTGCACCCTCAGCAATTTTTCCAAGTATTGCACCTACAGTAACAGAACTACCTTCGCTAGCTAATATTTCTTCAACTTTACCATTTGCTGGAGAATTTACTTCTAGAGTTACTTTATCAGTTTCAAGCTCAACTAAAAGCTCATCAATTTTAACCGCATCACCTGGCTTTTTATGCCATTTAGCAATGGTGGCTTCACTTACAGATTCCCCAAGCGGTGGGACTACAACATTAATCGACATTCTACTCTCCTACTTATACAATTTATTTCACAAACGCGTCTTCTAATAATTTAGATAATTCAACCACATGGATCTTCATATACCCAGCTGCAGGGGAAGCAGAACGACTCCTACCTGCATATTTTATTCTCTTATGTGCATGCCCCATAGCGATGAGCACCCTTTCAAATCTTGGTTCAACAAAGTAAAAAGCTCCCATGTTTTCATGCTCTTCTTGGCACCAAATTATTTCTGCATTTGGATACTTCTTAACTTCATCTGCAATAGAAATTTTAGGGAATGGATATACTTGCTCTAGTCTTATTATTGCTACATCCTTTCGATCTAATTTCTGCCTCTGCTCTACCAGGTCATAATAAACTTTGCCAGTACAGAAAATTACGCGCTTAACAGATCCAGGCTTAATAGAAGCATCTGTTTCTGGCAGCACTAATTGGAACTTAGTACCTTCTGCAAATTCGCTTAAATCGGAAATTGCTGATTTATGTCTTAATAAAGATTTAGGTGACATAATAACCAAAGGCTTTCTGAAATTCCTATGCATTTGCCTGCGCAAAATATGGAAAAGCGAAGCCGGCGTGGTAGGGCATGCTACTTGAATATTATCACGCGCACAAAGCTGTAAGAAACGTTCCAAACGTGCGGAACTATGCTCTGGCCCCTGCCCTTCATAGCCATGGGGCAATAGCATAACTAAGCCGTTCATTTTTAACCATTTTGCCTCACCAGAGGTTATATATTGGTCAATAACAACCTGAGCACCATTTGCAAAATCACCAAACTGAGCTTCCCAAATTGTTAGTGCATCAGGGTGAGTGAAACTATAACCATATTCAAAAGCAAGAACACCAAATTCAGACAAATTACTGTTTTTAATCTCTAGCTTAGCTTTTTGATCAGCAGAGAGATTATTCATAGGTGCATACTTAAATTCGGATTCTTGATCCACAAGCACTGCGTGCCTATGTGAGAAAGTACCACGCTCAACATCTTGCCCAGTCATCCTAATAGGGTAGCCTTCAGACAAAAGTGTTGCAAAAGCTAAAGATTCACCAGCTGCCCAATCTAACCCTTTACCAGAATTAATCATCTCTAATTTTGCTTCTAATTGACGCGCAATTTTAGAGTTTACTTTGAAATTAACCGGTGTTTCACAAAGCTTCTTGCCTATCTCTTTAAGCTTAGCTATAGCCACCCCTGTATCAGACTCACTTCTATTCACATCAGCAGCACTTAACTCTGACCACTTGCCTTTGAGCCAATCTGCCTGCTCTACTTTATATGTTTGGGAAAGCTCAAACTCCTTATCAAGCTTAGCTTTAAATGCAGCTTTTTCCGTTTCTACTTCAGATTCGCTAACTACACCCTCAGCTATTAGCTTAGCGGCATAAACCTCTGCAGGGTTCTTTTTGTTTTTGATTATGTTATACATAGTTGGTTGAGTGAATAAAGGCTCATCACCTTCATTATGCCCATATTTCCTATATCCAACAACATCTATAACTACATCTTTCTTAAAGCGCGCGCGATACTGAGAGGCTAATTTACTAACAAAAATAACAGCGTCAACATCATCACCATTTACATGGAATATCGGTGCGCTAATGAACTTTGCAATATCTGTACAATAAAGTGTAGAACGGGAATCATCCGGATTGGTTGTGAATCCAATCTGATTGTTTGTTACCACGTGCACAGTTCCCCCCACATGATAAACTTGTAATTGGCTAAGTGCCAAAGCTTCCATAACAGAGCCTTGCCCAGCAAAAGCTGCATCACCGTGCATAAGAATTCCTAAAACCTGAGAGCGCGTTGTATCACCACATAAATCTTGTTTGGCCCTTACTTTACCTAAAACCACTGCATTAACTACTTCTAAGTGTGATGGATTTGGCGCTAAGCTCATATGCACTTTCTTGCCATCAACTTCTATATCTGTAGAAGCGCCTAGGTGATACTTCACATCGCCAGGAATTCCAAGTTCAGCTGGGAAAGCCATCTCCCCTTTAAATTCAGAGAACATAGCATGATAAGGTTTATGCATAACCTTAGTTAACATATTCAGCCTACCGCGATGCGCCATCCCAATAGTGAATTCATTAACACCACTTTTAACTGACTCACGCACAATAACTTCCACGCCTGCAATAAAGCCTTCCAGTCCTTCAACAGAAAAACGCTTGGTTCCAGGGAACTTTGTGTGCAGGTAATTTTCAAACATCTCTGCTTCAATTACATCATTGAGGGCTGCAGTCCTCTCTTCTTTGCTTAAGCTTATTTGCCCCGCCGCAGATTCAAGAATATTTTTCAACCAAGCGCGCTCTTCAGGGCTTTCTATATGCATAAATTCAGCAGCAATTCTAGATCCATAAGTTGTTTGCAAATATGATATAAGGCTTCTTAAAGTAACCTTATCAATGCCTAAATAACCACCAAGAATAATTTCGCTGTCTAAATCAGCATCTGTAAAGCCGTGATTTTTATAATCAAGATCAGGATGATATCTAGGTTTCACCATTCCTAAAGGATCTAACGAAACCGCCATGTGCCCATAAGTACGATAAGCATCGATTAAACGAATTGCATTAATGCCAAGTGTTATAGCATTTGAATCAACTGCGCCACCTGTGTTAGGTTTTTTCTTATCTTGAATTGCCTTTAATTCATCTTTGCTAACAACACCTATAACCTTATTGCTTGAAGGCCTCCAAGGAGCACCAGCTATTGCTTTGCTAACATCACTTGGAGCGTCTCCCAAGCTTCTGAAATATTGCTGCCATTCAACTTCCACAGATTCAGGATCTTGCACAAACTGTTGGTATAACTCTTCTATGAACGCTGCATTGTTGCCAGATAGATACGATAAGGACCTTATATTGTCAGACATTTAGACTCTATTTATAATTAAAGATTTCTTGACGGATTTTTTACACATTTTACCTTATATGTAAAGCACTTTTAAATCAAGAAAAATGAAAAATAAACAAGACACACCATATCAGCGATAATTATTTATATATATTATTATTTCAGTGGCATTTGAATATTAGGAATTTGCGAGATTTTTGCATCATGCTTAATTATTATGCCAGTAGCTTTAGTTAAAATATTCTCTTTGACCGCAAAATAAGATGTGTAGTCAACGCATTTAGTAAAGCACATAATAGTTATATTTAAGGACGTTGGCGTAAAACCTGTGAAATTGACACTACAAGTTTGCTTACTATCTATATTTGGATTATTGGAGATCATAGATTGTATCTCATGCAAAATATCCTCTAATACAGCGAAATCTTCATGTCTTATACCAATCGTTTCATGAATAGGTCTATGACTCATTTGTGAAGCATTTTCTATAGCCACCAATGAAAAAACTGAGTTTGGCACATATACCGGGCGTTTATCTAAACTTCTAATAACTGTGCATCTTAAGCCTATTTTCTCGATGTGCCCTTCAATGCTTTTCTCACGTAAATTAACCCAGTCCCCGACTTTAAACGGCCTATCCAAATATATTGTGGCAGCACCCAGAAAGTTAGCCAAAATATCTTTAGATGCAAAACCCATTATTACACCACTTACCCCACCAAAAGCCAATATTCCAGAAATACTAAAGCCCAAGTATTCCATGCATATTAAAGTGGCAATAACAAATATAATAATACGTGCGATTTTTGCTGCAGCACCAAGTGAGGTTTTATCTATTTTAACATCCTTAGACCTTATATTATGCGATAAATGGTATTCCATTTTATCAATTAAGCGCATCAAAAACCAAACTATACAAATTATCCCTAAAATTACACGCGAAGATATTATCTTCCTAGTAAGCCCTAAGTTGAATTTAAAGGATATTATATGAATAATTATGCTTAACCCTAATGCGATAATAAAAAAGTGCAGTGGAGGCTTTATGGAAATGGCGAGTATATCTTTGATAGGATGGTCATGTTCCGAATAAAATTTGTGTAACTTGGATATAGATACGTTTACGAAGTAATTCATTAAAGCTGTGCCTATAAATAATAGCAAAACCTTATAGTACCAGGCTAAAGAGCTAAAAATTGTTATGATTGAATCCATATTATGGCTTAGATTTTGAATTAGATTCAATATTAGCTGCAATCCACTTTTCGAATTTTTCTCCGTTTTCTAAGAGCTTCTCTTTGTTATATAAAAGCTCTGCATGGGTTCGCGTGCTATATTCAAAATTAGAAGTTTCAACAATTGCATCAACAGGACATGCTTCTTGGCATAAACCACAGTATATGCATTTCGTCATATCAATGTCGTATCTAGTAGTTCTCCGGCTTCCATCTTCCCTAGTTTCAGCTTCTATAGTAATAGCCTCAGCAGGGCAAATAGCTTCACACAATTTGCATGCAATACATCTTTCTTCACCATTAGGATACCTTCTAAGTGCATGTTCACCACGGAATCTTGGACTCAATACACCCTTTTCATATGGGTAATTAAGAGTCGCCTTTGGCTTAAACATATATTTAAATGTTAAATACAAACCTATTAAAAGCTCATACAAGAAGAAAGTTTTTAGCCAAAACTTTATTGATTTAATAATTTGCAATTCCATTAGCAGAAATAAATTGAGAAGTTGTATATAGTCAAAGATACAAAGAAAGCACCATTTAGTAAAGTCTTATTGAAGGGTATACTTCTCGTAAATTAAGAGTTGGCAAAAAGACATAGACGACAGGAAATTTGAAAAAGTGGAAGTAGCAGCAACTTCGAGCAGCGTAAGCCTATACTTAATAGGTGTGGGCGCGGAGAAGTTAGCTGCGACGCTCCAATTTTTCAAATTAACGGAGTATATAAAAGCATAACTGCTGCATTCAACCCGCCTTTTTCTTTCTTATTACTTCAGCTTTTTGATGATAGTTAGTTTGTCTAGCTCTTGAAATAGCTAGTGAATTATCACCCACATCTTCAGTAATAACACTGCCGGCTCCTATTATAGCTCTACTACCAATACTAATAGGCGCAACCAAAGAAACATTTGCCCCTATAAATGTTTCACTACCAATGCTTACTGAATGTTTAACATAACCATCATAATTACAAAATATTGCACCGGCACCTATGTTAACTTTTTCACCCATGTCTGCATCCCCTATATATGCCAGATGCGAAACTTTTGTACCGCTGCCAAGCTTACTTGCCTTCACTTCAACAAAGTTACCAACCTTGCAACCATTTTCTATAGTTGTATATGGCCTGATACGTACATGTGGCCCAACTTTACAATTCTCGCCTATTGCTGCTCCATCAATATTAGAAAAACTAAATATCTCAGTTCCCGCGCCAATTTTTACATTAGGCCCTATAACCACAAATGGGTGAAGAAAAACATCACTACCAATTTCTGTATCATATGAGAGGAAAACTGTTTCAGGGGAAATCATTGTAACGCCCTTTAATAAAGCCCTTTTTCTCAAACGATTCTGCATTATAAGCTCAGCACTGGCTTTCTGTTTTTGATTATTTATACCAATTACTTCACGCTCTCTTGCTTGCACGAAAGAAACCTTTAAACCCTCAGCATGCGCTATTTTTATTATATCAGTAAGATAAAATTCATTCGCTTTATTGTCTGAAGATACTTTATTAAGCAAGTTTTGGATGTATGCCGGGTTAATCATATATATTCCAGCATTACATATATTAATGCTTTCCTGATCAGGATTTAAATCCTTCTGCTCTAAAATCTCAATTAAATCAGTGCCAAAAGTTATCATGCGGCCATATCCTTTTGGATTTTTGGTTTTAAAACCAACGCATGTAACATCAACGGAATTGTTAATATTAGATTCGTATAAGCTTTTTATGGTAGCCCCCTTAATCAGAGGGGCATCACCATTCAATACCACAATCGAGTTAGACTCTTCGCCATTTATTGCGCACTTGAGAGCGTCCGCAGTGCCAAGGCGTTTTTTCTGTTTATGGCAGCTAAAATGAAATTTGGTTTTTAGTTTTTGAACATCCGCATGGTTTTCCAATTCATCACTTACCACAATTCGGATATCTTTTACCTTCAGTTTAGTTAGTGTGTTTAAGATAATCTCTAAAAATGAAGCATTAGCAATTTTATGCAATACTTTAGGGCAAGAAGATTTCATTCTTTTACCCGCACCCGCAGCTAATATAATCGCAGTAATATTCATGGATTTATGCTCCTTTAATAAGAACCGATATGCTAGCAGAAATTAGCTTATTTACAATCTAAAACTTAAGCCCTTAGGTTACAGAAAAAGAAGTGACTATCTTTTCTTTGCAACCTTGACTAAGAAAAGATAGAGAGGTATATTTTCTTAGTACAAAGGTTCAAGAAAAGATAATTTATGAATCAAAGAATTGGTAAATACATCACCCAAAGGCTTACTTCAGAATCCTATAAAGCATATATCCCAGCAAAGCTGCCTCCAGAGCCCCCTGTAGACATGCCTAGGCTTTACCATGATCTTGAAAAAGCAACGCTGGCTTTGGCTGAATTAAATAGCATACATAGGACCATTCCAAATACAGCACTTTTTATCTATATGTATGTACGTAAGGAGGCATTACTTTCAAGTCAAATCGAGGGAACACAAAGCTCTTTTTCAGACTTAATGTTATTTGAACATCAACAAAAACCAGAAATACACTTAGAAGATGTAGAAGAGGTTTCTAATTATGTCAAAGCTATCAACTATGGTCTGGAGCGTTTAAAAGAAGGCTTTCCACTATCACTCAGGCTTTTAAAAGAGATGCATGGAATATTGCTTTCTGGTGGCAGAGGCCCCAGTAAGTTACCTGGTGAATTTAGAAGATCACAAAACTGGATTGGTGGCACAAAGCCAGGGAATGCCCTTTTTGTACCGCCTCCAGTAGATGCGTTAAATGAGTGCCTTAGCGATTTAGAAAAATTTCTCCACGATGAAAGACTACCAACACTCATCAAAGCAGGACTAGCCCACGTGCAATTCGAAACTATACACCCCTTTTTAGATGGCAACGGTAGGTTAGGTAGGCTATTGATAACATTGCTTTTATGTGCAAATGGTATGCTTGATGAACCCATTTTGTATTTAAGCCTTTACCTTAAGCAGAATCGCCAAACTTATTATAGTCTGCTTCAAGAAGTTCGTACACATGGTACTTGGGAGACATGGCTAGAATTTTTCCTAATTGGCGTTCACACATCTGCAAAGCAAGCAATTAAAACCACTCAACAAATTAATGCACGGTTTGAAAGGGATTTAGAGAAAATAGCGGGTCTAGGACGCGCTAGGTTTTCCTGCGAACAAGCACTGGAATATATGAAGCGCTTGCCACAAGTAACAGTCAGATTGCTTGCCAAAGAACTACAGATAACAGAACCAACAGCAAGGTCTGCACTTCATCACATGACTTCAATTGGTATATTAGAAGAAGTAAGTGGCAAAAAGCGTGATAAAGTTTATGTGTATCGCAACTATTTGTATATTCTAGAGGAAGGCGCAGAGCCATTTTCTAAATAGAAAAAGCCCGAGAAGTTGCATCGGGCTTTTCTTTATGTTTTCTTAGGTTTTATTGGTCACCCACACTAGGAACAATGCCTTCATCAGGATGAAGTTCTGAACTACGACCTTCATTACCTAAATCCATATATTCTTGCTTAATTACCTTTACTACCCTATGATCTGATATCATCATGCCACCACCAATAGCACTCTTTGTTATGCAGTTATTTGTATAGTCTCCTGTATCTCTGAGTTTTAATGCGTGCTCTTCTCTGAAAAACGCTTGGATAGCATCAGTTCTTGCGCAAATATCTTCTTCGCTTTTAGCACTAAAATAACTAAAAACTACCCATTCCAAAGGAGTATAGGATTCATCGTCAGTTGCATTTACATCAAACTTTCGAGTTTCTAGAAGCATCTTTACTGCTTTAAAGTTACCCAACATTGCAGCCACGTGAAGCGCTGTACCACCTACGTTAACGTGAGTTATGGATAAAAGGTTGTAAAGAAGCAGGCTAAGTAATAGAAATATCTTTGCAACAAAACTTTCAAAACTTAGCCATGAAACAATATGA
>JAQSWL010000091.1 GCA_029266655.1 Candidatus Midichloriaceae bacterium
ATCTATGCAGTAAAAAAGTGCTGTGATATCATATTGTTTCATGGCTAAGTTTTGAAAGTTTTGTTGCAAAGATATTTCTATTACTTAGCCTGCTTCTTTGCAACCTTTTATCCATAACTCACGTTATTTAATGAATGGTGCATTTTGAAAAGCTGGGGAGGGATATACAATAAACTCGGCGGCTATAAGCTTGACACTTTTGATACTAAAGAAGCCGCACTAGAAGAGCTAACCTCAATTGCTCTTAGAAGAACGGGCAGGGGGTATTGTTTGTGTTGATTAATAACTTATTTATAAATGTGTAATTGACTTTATAAGCGCGGTAGAATTACTCTTACATTTACAACTTTCAATTGCAATGATAGTGTGAGGTTTAAATCAAAGTGTAAGGCAGTTGAAGCATTTGTAATCTTAGGTAGGCTGGTATGTATTCAAGAGAAGCAATAAAACAAAACCTGCAAGTATGTAATAAAGTCCTGAACAAAGCTAAATGTGTTAACCAAGAATATCAGCTATTCGAACAACTAGCTCTCAGTTATTTAACTTCTGAAAATCACCATGATTATCCCAAAGCTGTTGGGATATATGAGTACATGAAATATTTAAATAACTCAAAAGAGAAGGAATTAGCTCAGCGAATCCTAAGAGCAGAAGAGAAGTTTCTGCAGAAGATAAATGGATGCCCTGAAAAGATTAAATCAACCAAGCAATATGTCGATAGATTAAAATCTTTTAGAGATGGGCTTTCAAAAGAGCTGACGAAAGTGGATCATGCAGCAATGAAGAAAATTCACTTAAAAACCAGAAAATTCATTATAGGAGAGATAATTGTTCCTCTAATTGATAGTTGTATAGAAGAGCTAGGCGGACTACCTAAAGTGAATGATAGAGGTGCAAGGTACTCAATATTCTGTACTGGCTCAATCGCTTTAGGTACGATGACGCCATGGTCAGACTTAGAGTTTGGCATTTTGCTTGAGGATGGGTTAGAAGATTATACCCGAGTAAAAGCGTATTTCATAAACCTCACCCATTTGCTAAATATAAAAGTACTGAGCTTTGGTGGAAATGTATTGCATTACCAAGGCATTAAAGAACTGAATGATTTTAGCACTGGAAGCAGGGAAGATGATTGGTTTGTTGATACTATCACAACAAAAGGTTTTTGCTTTGATGCCACATTACCAGATGGGTCAAAAACACCGTTAGGAAGGAAGGATTGCTATGGAACAAAATATTATGAGCTTATTGGTACTACGGAGGAGTTATGTGCATTACAGGAAGAAAATTGGCATGAAACAGATGGGAGCTTAGTACAAGCCCTTAACCATGTGAAGTTTATTCATGGAGATGAAGGGTTTTTTCAGAACGAGTATCTAAAAGGGCTGGAAGAGTTTTCAGAAATTAATAGAGAAAGAGCATTTAAAATTCTTAAAGAAGATGCTGAAAAGCTAAGCCCTGAAAATGAATTAACGGATCAGTATAGGGAAGGAACAATTCTAAATGTGAAAAAAGAGATATACAGATTCCCAGATCGCATGATAGTGGCGCTCGGAGATTGTTTAGGAGGTGAGGGGGATACAACCTGGGATGTTATAGATGACTTGGTTACAAAAGGTAAATTAAAGAGTACGGCAGCAGAAAACCTAACGTATGCGCTTAATATAGCAACTGAATTAAGGCTCATGATAGCAGTATAAAAGAGCTTCAGCAGAATGCTAAATTGGCAGAAAGTGTCTTTTATTTGCAAGATCTAGAACCACTATATAAATATTACTATGTAGTTGTATCCTTAAGTTACGCATTAGGAGGGGCCAAGAAAAATACAGAGCTAGAAGAAATAATAAGTAAGTGCAGCAGTTTTTACTCCAATACACCGATGATAAAAGGGTATGTTTATAAAAGGTTTTTGCAATATTACAAGGCTATTGAAAAGTTTGAGAAAGCTGAAAAAAGTGCCTTTGTCAATACTGAGCTGTCGGTCCTATATCAAGTTGTAGGGAGATATAAAGATGCGTTAACGGCGCTTACTGAGATCTGGAAAGATATGAATAAAAGTGATAGTAGTGAGTTAGTGTGGTGCTTGAATAATATAGGAGATGCTTATCAAAGCTTGGGGCAATATCAAGAAGCGTTGCTGCATCACCAAAAAGGTTTAGCGATAGGAAAAAGGATTTACAAAGGTGATCATGCATCTGTCGCAGCTTCCTTAAATGCTATAGGGGCTACTTATCAAATCTTAGGGCGATATCAAAAGGCGTTGCAATATCACCAAGAAAGCTTAGCGTTGGAAATAAGGATCTACAAAGGCGATCATGCTAATGTAGCAACTTTCTTGAATAATGTAGGGCTTACTTATGCAAGTTTAGGGCAATATCAACAAGCACTGAAATACTATCAAGAAAGTTTAGCGATGATGAGAAGGATCTTCAAAGGCGATCATGCTAATATCGCAGGTTCTTTGAATAATATAGGAAATACTTATCAAATCTTAGGGCAATATCAAGAAGCGTTATACCATTACCAAAAAAGTTTAAAGATGAGGAAAAGGATCTTCAAAGACGATCATGCTAATATCGCAGGTTCTTTGAATAATATAGGAAATACTTATCAAATCTTAGGGCAATATCAAGAAGCACTGAGATACTACCAAGAAAGTTTAGCGATGAATAAAAGTATCCACAAAGGTAATCATGTTTATATCGCAGCTTCCTTAAATAATTTAGGGCTTACTTATGCAAGTTTAGGGCAGCATCAAGAAGCTTTACTGCATCACCAAGAAAGTTTAGCGATGATGAGAAGTATATTCAAAGGCGATCATGCATCTGTCGCAAATTCCTTGAATAATATGGGGCTTATCTATCAAAGCTTAGGGCAATATCAAGAAGCATTGCAATATCACCAAGAAAGTTTAGCGATGAGAAAAAGGATTTACAATGATGATGAGAAGGATATTTAAAGGAGACAATGCTTATGTAGCATCTTTCTTAAATAACATTGGAATTGCTTATAAAAAATTAGGACAATATCAACAAGCGTTACAGCCTCACCAAGAAAGTTTAGCGATGATGAGAAGGATCTTCAAAGGCGATCATGCGTATGTCGCAGACTCCTTGAATAGTATAGGAGTTATTTATGAAAGATTAGGGCGATATCAAGAAGCATTGCAGCATTACCAAGAAAGTTTAGCGACGAGAAAAAGGATCTTTAAAAGCGATCATGCGTATGTCGCAAACTCCTTGCAGAATTTAGGTCTTACTTATGCAATTTTAGGGCAATATCAACAAGCATTGACACACCAAGAAGAAGGCTTGGCGATGAGAAAAAGGATTTGCAAAGGCGATCATGCTGACATAGCAGTTTCTTTGATCAATATAGGGATGACTTATGAAAAGCTTGAACAATATGAGAAAGCTCTACCCTACGCAGAAGAGGCAGCTGCGATGTTTAAAAAGCTTTTACCACCTGACCATCAATATGTTGTTATGTCTTGTAAATTACTTGAGATATATGAAGCAAGGATAATGCCCCAGAGGGCGTCGCTTTTATCCAATAACAACGTCTCATTAATTAGAGTGCCAATTGGTAAGCAACAGGTAACAATGTTATTGTGTTTCCTAACCGGCAAGGCGTTTAAGGCTTATCTGCGAAATGACAATAGTTATATTGTCGATGCAATCTTTAAAATAGAATGCATTAGCGCACCTAGCGATTATGTGCGAAGTTTGTCTAAAAAACATAACATTGAATTTTCTTGGGAAGAAGTAGATGCTGGGGGATATAATATTATACTTAAAGGAGTTAATCTAGAAGAAGCTGGTAAACTTGTTACCCAAAGATATAAAGAGCAGCAAAGGTTAAGGTGATGGAAGCGTGCAACCAGAAGGCCTGGTATCAGAAACACTTTTTAATAATAGAGTATTATTAGTTTGACAATAACTTACCAATATTATATTATTCCTAATAAGGATGGTAGGTTAATTATGCAACATGCTAAAAATACCGCATTGGGTACTGCTTTAGCCAAGGCTCTTGCTGAGCGGGGATATCGTATTTTTGACATCAAAATTGCAAGGGAGATGGGCGCGCGCATTGGAATCAAGAGTGTTTATGTCAAAGAGTGCTTATTCCATTTAAAAAGACTGGGCTGGATTACGCCGTTGAAAAGGGGATTATATGCATTAGCTCCGATTCTTTTAGGTGGGCACCATCTTAATGAATTCGAAATAGCAATGGCTATAGTAAACCCAGCATCTATCTGCTACTTGTCGGCTTTTCATTTTCATAAACTGACCCAACAAACTCCATACAAAGTTTTTGTTATGACTACAACAGGCTCTAAAGTGCCTCAAGTTTGCGTGGGGAAAGATAGAGAGAAGGTAATAAATGGAGTGCACTATCACTTTTTAAGTACAAAAAAAGAGTATTTCTTTGGATTACAAAAGGTATGGTATGGTGAGGTAGAGATTTATGTGACAGACCTGGAAAAGACCTTGCTAGATGGCATTAGTAAGCCTAAATATTGTGGTGGCTTTGCTGAAGTCCTGGATGCATTTACCAAAGCTCATAGCAAATTAGACCCAGATAAGTTAGCAAGCTATGCAAGTCTTTTGGGAGATTCAGCTGAACGGAGATTAGGGTGGGTACTGGATTACATAGGGGCGCGAAGCCCGCTACCAAAGCGAGACCTACGAGGGTACATAAAGCTAAATGCTTCCGGTGACAATAAAGGGAAATTCAATAAAAAATGGGGAGTGCGAGAGAATATATGACTAGCATTTTACCACCACTGAGACTACGCTTAGAACAAGAGCGTACAAGGCTGAAAGCTCCATGGAATGTGCTTGAACAAGATTACGTATTGTCGTGGGTATTAATGGGCATAAGTGGCATACCATCACTTAAAGATAATTTAGCATTTAAGGGCGGCACTGCATTAAAGAAGTGTTATTTTGGAGAGTATAGGTTCTCTGAAGACTTAGATTTTTCTTATACCGGCAATGCAAAAGATGCCTTGTCACTTACTGGGTCACTGCAAGAAGCTTGTGATATAGCTGCGCATGGCATGTCTGCATATATGCCTCAACCAATACTTATTATGGAAAAATACACAGAGAAGCAACCTCATCCTGAAGGCCAGTTAGTATTTATTATAAGGGCTCAATTACCATGGCATAAAGAACCAACTGTGAAAGTAATGGTCGAGATCACAATGCAGGAAAAGGTAATGTTGCCACTTATACCTAAGAATATAATTCATAAATATGGTGAAGATATTAATGCCAACTTAAATGTATACTCATTAGAAGAGATCATATCTGAGAAACTCAGAGCTATTTTGCAGTACACTAAGAAGCTGCACGAACAGGGCTGGGCAAGGTCTAGGGTTAGGGATTATTATGATCTATGGAATATATTCAAAAATTTTAGTACGCAGATAAATACTTCGGTAATATGCAACACCCTACAAAACAAGTGCGAGCTTAAAGGCGTGACCTTCAAAAGTAGTGAAGATTTCTTTAGCCCTATTACCCTAGAGGATGCTAAAAAAGGCTGGGACCAATGGCTTGCTCCGCTTGTTGATAGCTTGCCAAGTTATGACAGGGTGATTAGGGATCTTAAATACCAAGTCACCATGGTTCTAACGGGCATGTACCCTGGCAAAGAGTAAGGGGTAGAATGAAGCTTCAGAAATAGCGCAAAATGTTATAAATAAAGAAGCCCCCTTGATTAATTTAAGAGATTAATTAACGTGAGTTATGGATAAAAGGTTGTAAAGAAGCAGGCTAAGTAATAGAAATATCTTTGCAACAAAACTTTCAAAACTTAGCCATGAAACAATATGA
>JAQSWL010000092.1 GCA_029266655.1 Candidatus Midichloriaceae bacterium
CTTCTACTGATCGGGTATTTCCTGCTCTCTCTCATAATTAAACCCTCTTTTATTGGTTTAATTATTCTACTTCAATTTTGCTTTAATTTAAATTATTTTATTAACAGTGCCATAGTAAATGATTTGCTTAATATTTACTCTTCAAATAAATTGCCTTTTAAATAATTTGCAATAATTCTCTTCCTGCTGATGAAGTCAGCAAAAGCTCTGGCTCAAAAAATTTGTGTATAGTAGGCGCTATGCGCCTGCATATACAAATTTTTTGCCCTCACGGCCAGAGCTTTTCTGCCTAAGTATTGTTGAAACAGCTGCAATAATATCATTGCTTAGAGGCAATTTATTTTGTAATAGAGGCAGTAAGTTTATGTCTTCTTTTTAATTTCTTACGTCGAGCTGAGGTTTCAATAGTAAAGTTTTTGATTAGAGTATCAGTCATTGAGAAATAAGCAATCAATACAGGTTTCAATTTCTTAATTGAAAGTAAATTGCTTTTAAAAAGATGATGCGCATCAAATAGATCACGACTAGTGCGTCTAGCACAGAGAGCAGCTAGTTTGCCAGCGGCTAGCTCGTGGGTATCAAGTAGTGGAGGTTTAAATGCTTTTTTGACAAACATGTTAGGGGTTCTCCATTGAATGTTTAATAAAGGTTGGCGGTACATGTAGTTGAGATCAATTTTTAAATTACCCTTTTGACCTAACGCACTTTCATAGCGCCACACCATCTTGCATTTACCATATTCACGCCTCGTTATAGCAGACAAATTTATTTAAGAAAAAGATTTTTATATTGACTCGGGGGCGGGGGCGGCTTTGTTGCATAAGAAGTAGAAAGATTAAAAATATAAATATGGATTTAAATAATGATGAAGAAGCAATGAGGAAGCAAAATTCTTAACCCCAAGATATTTTAGAAGAGAGAAGTGCAAAATCTTTTCTCAATATATTCAAAGTGTTAACTTTTATAATCATATCAATTTGCTTTTTGATATCACATTTAGCAACAAAATGCCTGCCAAAAGTTCGCTTAAAACTAGCAAAATATGATTCTATCCTTGAGCGTCTATAGTACCCTTTACTTTGCTTCCAAAGCTTCATGCCCTCTTTTTTATCTTTACATGTTTTGATATATCTAATCGACTCATTATAGGCTTTAAATGCTTCTAAACCAAATCCATAGTAATCAAATTTTAACTTAGGTGGGATTATTACCGTTTTTACATTATTATCATAGGCAGTGCGGTATAAAGATCTAGTACAATAAGCGCCATCAGCAATAATTGTATCCATTTTGTTGCGGTTTACCATATCAATAGCACATGTTGGGTCACCAACTCCTTTCCCTTCAGCTTCAGTTACCTTAATATCCACAACCTGCCTAGTTTGCAAATCCATCATAACATGAAATTTACGATAGCGTTTTAAGCCTTTATATTTCCTGTCTGCGAGAGTCATTTTCCTATGCCAATCACTTAAGTTGTAAATGCTAATACCTGTGCTATCTACAGCCACAACCATAGGAACAGCTCTATCTGTTACATAGTCTTTCACATTAAGTTCTAAAGTTTTTATTCGTCTGCACATAGTAGTATAGTTAGGAACTTCATCTATATTCAAATTGCTATTTTTCTTGATATTCTCTAATAAGCCCTGAGTTTGCCGGTAAGGTAATTTATATAAGTAATTGATTTGGTGGCAGATGATAATTATAGCATCACTATATTTTCGGGTTTTTCCTTTACCATGAATATTTAATCGGCCGATCTCTTTCTTGGGCAAATAAGAAATAAATATTACCTCTGTTTATTAGATTTGTGTTATATTCTGACCAGTTGTGTACCTTGTGTTTATCTGCCATTTACAGTCTAGCTTTATTGATTCTTTAGCTTTTGTATTTAGCAGATAAACACAAGTTATGCATCTTCTCTTATGCAACAAAGCCGGCGGGGGCTATTAGAGAACCATTGCTACACCACAAATATAGAAATGCCATTTGGTGATATAATCCGCAGATAATTAACTTGCACCAAATGGATGAAAATGCTATTTAGTGATAGATGCAGAAAGCAAGGCGTGTAACATGGCAGGAAAATTTGTCGGCCGGGAGTGGGAAATAAGGTAGCTACGCAATTTATTTGAGCATAAAGTAGCGCAGCTAGTTGTTATCAAGGGCCGCAGGCGTATAGGGAAGAGTCGCTTAGTTGAGGAGTTTTTAAGTATGCTTCCAAGAATACAACTCTTATCTCCTTTCCCGGGCTTGCCCCAACGGCGAGTGTTTCAGTAAAAGACCAAAGAGATGAGTTTGCTCGATCTATTGGGCGTGCATTTCAAGCTCCCACACTATATAGTGAGGATTGGAGTGATCTATTTTGGCACTTATCACATTATACCAGCAAAGGGCCCACCATCATTTTATTTGATGAAATTCCGTGGATGGAAATGAAGGATCCTACATTTTTAGCTAACTCAAGACTGCCTGGGACTTGCAGTTCAAGAAAAACAATCAATTTATTTTGGTTCTATGCGGATCTATATCCTCTTGGATTGATAATAACATCCTAAGCAATACTGACTTTGTAGGCCGCATCGATGTGGTTTTATCCCTTGAAGAATTGTAAAAGTACATCTTCACGGAACTGGGGCGCTAAAAAAAAGAAGTCCGCAAAGCCTAGGTAAAACGTAGTTGGCAAAGGATCGAAGATACATGTTACATGTGATAATGGGTATGGAAGACCCAATATGCGTGCAAATTACAGGTGCGCAAACACGCACATGACTCAAAGGTTGCAGTATAAATGCTAGAATTGTTAAACAAAGAGGAGGTTTCTAGGTTTGTTAGGGATAAAGGGTATGACACTAATAAAATAAGGGAAGCCTTGAAAGAAAGAGATATAGCTGCTGAGATACCAAATAAGCGGAATAGAAAAGTCAAATGTAGGTTTGATAAAAACGTTTATAAACGCCAGTTCGGGATTAGATGAGGGATAGAAAGTTGAATTGACTAAAGAAAGTAAGGACGCTATATAAAATTTAGCACAACTTTAATAAGGCGCCC